>JAOAPQ010000424.1 GCA_025462965.1 Bryobacterales bacterium | reverse complement strand
GGTGACCTTCGAAAGGTGTCTTGGGTAATTGCGAACGGGAGATTGTTCGATGCGGCGGAGCTTGGCCGCAGCGTTGGATTTCACCGATAACTCACGCCCTGGTCAGGTCACACGTAGTCCCGGAATGATGTCACGCGACAACGACTCAGAGCTTCCACCCGGCGGCACTGTCTTCCGCGCGTGCGTCTGGAAGCGCCCCTGGATAAGAGGCCTTGCCGACGCGCCAGGGGCTCACTCGGACGAAATTTCGGCTACGCCTCGAAATGGCTCGGGAAGTCGGCGGCGACGGGACAGAACCGATAGTGAACATTAATGGCCTTCTGGCCGGGATGATTTGTATCGCCGCCACTCTGAAGGAGAAGTCGGCGCACGCCGGGACACTTTCCAAGGGAGAATTCAAATGACGTCCAAAGCGTTTGCTCAGATAATCGATACCGTTGATCCTCAGGACCAGCTTGTTCTGCGTTATCGACTTCGCCTCCGCCGAGGTCATCTTTAAGGCCGACGTCCAGACGGGCGATCTCAGCGAGTGGAACAAGACTGGTATCCGGAGCCGGAATGCAACGCCGGCAAACGTCCACGTTGTAACCGACATCGTCCAGGAGGGAAATACGCAGGCAAGTTCATAATCCATGAAGACGATGCGTTCAACACCAGCAGCTACGTGTGCAGGTCGGCGGCCCGAAAATCATGGTAGAAGAAGGCTTCGACACCTAGACCGTATTGGGCGGAGTCTGATCTGACGCTCCCGCGCTTAATCCGGAATCGGGAACGTCAAGTGTCTTACGCCGGATCATACGCCCGCGGCTTTCAGCGCCGCAAGCACACGGTCGTCCCTGAAGGGAACCCTTCGGATTCGAACGCCCGTGGCGTCGTGGATCGCGTTTGCGATGGCCGCAAGCATCGGTTTGAGCGAGGCCTCACCCGCTCCGTAGGGCGGCAGGTCTGGACGGTTCGGATTCGGATCGCCGTTCACCAGCACTATATCGATGCGCTCCGGAACGTC
Organism: Bryobacterales bacterium; assembly: GCA_025462965.1. GTDB lineage: Bacteria > Acidobacteriota > Terriglobia > Bryobacterales > Bryobacteraceae > JALYXI01. The sequence continues at coordinate 9,341 of JAOAPQ010000424.1, read as the reverse complement.
GGCGTGGCGGAGAGTCGGATGCGAGAACCAGTCCAGGCTCGTCACTTTCTCTGTGTCGAACCGGACCTCCTCGTGAATGGCGCGGCTCAGGCCGTGAAGCGTACCGCATTCAACCGCGTGACGCAGGCTCTCCGGATTGACGACCAAACCGCAGTCATGTGCGCACACCAGCCGCTTCGCCCATACATGACCCGTCTGGCGATTCACTTCGACCTCCGCGATCTGCGCAACAACGGTCTGGCCCCGGAACGAGTAGGCGATGCCGCGTCCGGTGAGGACCTTTCCTGTACCGATTGGTTTCGGCGAAGGCCTCGGGTCCCAGCCATAGGCTTCCGCGGCGGCCTTTAGAACTGCAATCGATCGTGCGCGCCGGAACCCGGCGTCATCGTTCGTGTCGGCCTTGATCATCTTCATGCGGAAATCCAGCGGATCGGTTTTCGCGGCAGCCGCTGCTTCGTCGATGAACGATTCCGCGGCGAAGGTCGGTTGCGGCCCATTCGGATCGCGCAGGTTGCCGGTGCGAAGCGGCGTCTCCCACACGATCGGCAGGCCGACAACCTCGCCAGCCATTTTGCGGTTCGGAATGGCATACATATCCGAAGGCATCGAGGCGCTGCCGCTGGCAGGTCTGGCGCGCCTCGATCCCATCAGTTGTGCGATCAGCACGGTATCCGGCTCGTTGTACCCGAGGTGGTTGTAGTCGCACGAACGAGCGTAGTATTCATATCCGACCAGACGCCCGTCACTATCCAGAGCACCGCGCATCTTCACGAGGAATGCCGGGCTCTTCGTGTCCCACGCCGTTTCCTCATCTCTCATCCATTGCACACGTACGGGCCGGCCAATCTCGCGCGCGATCCAGGCTGCCTCACAACCGGCATCCTCCGCCGCGGTGCGACCAAAGCCCTGCGGACCCTGCATCCAGACGACACGCACCCGATCGTGCGGCATGCCGAGAAACGCAGCGACACATCTCCGCATGCCATAGGACTTCATGTCATTTGAATAGACGGTCATCTGACCGTTGGATGGGTCGGCTGTGGCGTGGGCGCCTGCGAATGCGGTGTGTCCCTGGAATGGTATCTCGTATTCCGCTTCGATTGTCTTTGCCGCGCCCGAAAATGCAGCATCGGGATTTCCCACCACAATGGGTCTGGATTCCGGGTTGCGCGTTTCGGAATCCCCCGCCAGCAGGGGTCTGGATGCCGAGATGGGTGCTGCAGCCCGCATGTAGCTAAAAAGATCCTCGGATGCTGGGAAAGGCGCGGTTGAAGGCTTCTGCCAGGTGGTCTTGAGTTGGCGCGCGGCGCGGATCGCCTGTTCCTCGCGTTCGCACACAACGGCGACGTAGTTCCCTTTGCTCACGACCTTGATGAAGCCCGGTAGGCCCTTCACCGACGATTCGTCGATGCCCGTAAGCTTCGCGCACGCGAAAGGAGGTTTCACGTTGCGCGCGTGAACCATGCCCGGCAGTTTTACGTCGACGGCCCACTTTAGAGAACCATCCACTTTGGCGGGAATATCGTCACGCTGCGGAGACTGGCCCGTGTTTTTCAGCTCAGGGACCGATTTGGTTTTGGCTTGACCGGTGACTGAGTTGACATTGTTCCCGGTCAACGTGATATTGAACTTCTTTCCCGCGATCAACTCGCCATAAGTAACTCGCTTCGAGGGTTCGGCTTTCACGGTTACGATTGCGTCGCTAACGGCCAATTGATCGACCGGCACTCCCAGGCGGGCCGATGCCATTTCAAGCAGCACACGGCGCGCTTCCGCAGCAACGCGGCGCATCGGCCACGAATCCCTCTCCATGGCGGTCGACCCGCCCGACCCAACCTGATCGACGGTGATGTCCGTGCTTCCCATAATGCAGGCGGTCTGATCGAAGGGGATGTCGAGTTCGTCGGACATCAACTGGCGGAAACCCGTCCCCGTGCCCTGGCCGGGATCCGTTTTGCCGACATAGAACGTGGCGGAGTTGTTCTCATGAATGACAATCCACGAGTCGATTTGCCGGAAATCCGGGTCGGGATAGGGGCCTGCTCCCTTAGCCCCGCCGCTGCTCTGCGCGACCGCCTCCGTGGTCCAGGCGCCAACGAATGCGCCGAAGCTCACCGCGAGCAGTCCCGCGCTTTTGAGGAAACCTCTGCGATGCGTCACCAGAGCCTCTTCGATCTGTTCCGGAACCCCGGCGGAGACACTCATGCCACAACCTCCTTTCCGAAAACAGGCGATGCATTGGCAATGGTTTTTGCGGCGCGCTTGATGGCGGTCTGAACGCGGTAGTAGCTCATGCAGCGGCACAAGGTGCCGTTCATGGATTCACGGATCTGCGCGTCGGTCGGATGAGGATTCTTGTCCAGCATAGCCTTCGCCGTCATGATTTGTCCGTTTTGACAAAATCCACACTGCGGGACCTGCTCATCGATCCAGGCCTGCTGCAGCGGGTGCAATCTGCCGTTAGACGCAAGTCCTTCCAGGGTGGTGATTTCACCCTTGACTGAAGAAACAGGCATGACGCAGGAAGGAACCGCCGCGCCGTTGATGATTACTTTGCACGCGCCGCATTGACCAAGTCCGCAGCCAAATCGGGGGCCCTGCAGGCCGAGGTCATTGCGAAGAATATACAGCAGCGGTGTGGCCGGCTCAATATCCAGCGTGTGTGAACGGCCGTTCACCTTAAGTTCGATCTTGCTCATCGATTCTTACTCCTTGTTAAGCCTGAACTGATGTCGGTTGCAACCATCCTAACGCCGCGCCGCATCGGGATCATTCCCGTCCACTATTCGTCACCACAATGCTACTGAGACATTTTGACTGGCAGGATGGCCGCCATCGCGATTAACGGCGTCGACATCGCTCCCACGACGTTAGGTTTGTGTGGAATCAAGAACCCCGATTGGATGAAGGGCTCTGACCTTTCGCATCACCGGATCAACAAGCCGGCCGCTGGTCCGGAACCGGATTCCGCCTATCTGCAGAACGCGGTTCCCACCGGGTATCCCGATAGTATCAACACGCCCTGTCGCGGGCTCGTGACGCGCGACGGTCGGAAAAACGTCTGTTTCGAAAACCGATCGTGGTTGCTCTTCAACCTGAACGACGATGCCTTCGAAGAAGCCAGCCTGGCACAGAAGAAATAAATTCCGCGCGGAGCGCAAAAAGCCTCTCGATCATACGATGCGGCTCTGGCATGCAGCGGGTAGACTGATTTAGTAGAAACTATGTTGAACAGGCGAGAGTTTTTGGGTGCTTTGGGTGCAGCTGCCGCCGCCCCCGCATTAGCCGCTTCACCTGCCCGGCCCAACCTCGTCTTGATCCTCGCGGATGACATGGGCTTTTCCGATGCCGGCTGCTATGGCGGCGATGTCGATACGCCGAATCTCGACCGGCTGGCGGCAACCGGGTTGCGTTTCGCGCAAATGTATTCCACGGCGCGGTGCGGACCTTCGCGGAACTGTTTAATGACAGGGTATTACGCTCAGCAAACCGCCTGCGACATCATGACGCCGGGTAAAGTACCGGCTTACACGAAATTCGTCCCTGAGTATCTGAAGCCGCTCGGATACCGCTCCTATCACTCCGGTAAGTGGCATCTGAAGTTCGTTACCGGCGAGGTTGGCGTGGGCTTCGATCACTCCTACAACATGATGGATGAGCTTCGGTTCTTCACGCAGAAGCGGCACGAACTGGATGGCGAACTGCTCCCGGTTCCTGACCCGGGCTACTACAGCACCACCGCCATCTCGAATTACGCGGTCCGTTTCCTCCAGGAGCATCAGCGGAAATACGCAGCGCAACCGTTTTTCCTTTACTTGGCTCCTCACGCGCCTCATTTCCCGCTGCAAGCGCCCCCGGAGGACATCGCAAAATATAAAGATCGCTTCGCGGAAGGATGGGACACCGCGCGGGAGCGCAAGCTGCAAAGAATGCAGCGGATGGGCTTGGTGAACTGCGGGTTGGCTCCGCTGGAGCCGACTATGTGGACGAAGTGGAACACGCCCGACGACATCCTGCGGGAGAAGATCGGGCCTGGCGAAGTGATGCGGGCCGTTCCCTGGTCCACTCTGTCAGCGGATCAGAAAAGTTTCCAGCGCACAAAAATGGCGATTCACGCCGCTATGATCTCGCGTATGGATCTGGAGATCGGGAAGGTGCTGAAACAGATTCAGGCGATGGGCGCGGAAGACAATACGATGGTGCTCTTCCTATCGGACAACGGGGCGAGTTCGGAGCAGCTGATTCGCGGGGACGGCCATGATCGCAACGCCCCGCCAGGCTCCGCATCCACCCATCTGGGCTTAGGACCAGGCTGGGCCAGTTGCTCGAATGCGCCCTTTCGGCTGCATAAATCCTGGGTGAATGAGGGCGGTATTTCTTCGCCGATGATTGTGAACTGGCCGAAGGCCATGCTGGCCAAGAACCAGCTGAGGCATAATCCGGCCCACTTTGTCGATCTGCTGCCCACCTTACTGGAAGTTGCCGGAGCGCAGCCTGACGCCGCTCCCGTTCCCGATGCGCCCACCCGGCCCGGGAAAAGTCTGTTCCCGGTCTTCCAACGCGACCGGACCGCACCGCATGACTACATCTACTTCAATCACAACAACAACCGCGCCATCCGCATGAACGATTGGAAGGCGGTATCGATCGGAGCGGATGGACCATGGGAACTTTACGATCTCAGCACGGACCGCTCGGAGCAGAAGGATCGAGCGACAGTGCAGCCGGAGAAGTTAAAAGCGTTGACCGAAACCTGGAAGCGGCATGACGACGAGTTCGTGCTCAAGCGTGAAAGCGCGTCGCCCACCTCGAAATCCAGAATCAAGCTGAATGCAACCGCCGGTAGTTAGTCGGAACCTCACTGTGAAACTCACGCGACGTACGTTGTTGCAGGCGCCGTTCGCCCTCCCTGCGGCACAGGCTCAGAGCCCGTCAAGCCGTCCTAATCTCCTTTTCCTGATAGCGGACGATCACGCCGGGTACGTGATGGGCTGCAGCGGCAACACCCAGGCCCGCACTCCGAATATCGACCAGCTTGCAAGAGAAGGCGTTCGCTTCGCCCGCAATTACTGCAACTCGCCCGTTTGCACGCCTTCACGGCAATCGATTCTGACCGGCCAAATGCCCCATTCCGCCGGCGTCACCCTCCTCGCCACGCCTCTCAGTGAACAGAAGCCCACGGTCGCCAGGCAGTTGGCTGCCCGCGGCTACCGCACCGCCGTATTCGGCAAAATGCATTTCAATCAACCCGGCCGGAGCGGTCTCCACGGCTTCCAAACCGCCGTTACGGAAGACGTGGTCGCGAAGCGTTGGGCTGCGGAAGTCCGTCCCGGTCCGGTTGTGCCGGGCGCCGCGGTAAAGCCCAGATGGCAGCCGTTCAAAGATCCCGCGCGCATTTGGCTCAACTCGGATAAACTCCCGTTCCCGCGTCGGTATCAGGATATGAAAAGTACATGGGTGGTCCGCCAAGCCTGTGATTTCCTGGAACAGCACGCCGGAAGTCCATTCGCCCTGTGGGTCAGCCTTGCAGAACCGCACTCGCCTTTCGATTTTCCGATGGAAGACAGCGACGCGTTTTCCCCAGGCGACTTCCACGTCCCTGTCTTGGGCCCCGGCGACCCCGCGCAGATCCCGCTGATCTTTCGCGATCTATCGCCCTCGGACAAGCAGGGCATCATCGCGTCCTATTACACCTCGGTCCGTTACATGGACCGCAACTTGGGTGTGGTCCTCCGAAAGCTGAAGGAGCTTGGCCTCGAGAAAAACACGTTAGTCGTGTACATGGCCGATCACGGCTACAGCCTGGGCCACCACGGCCGGTTCGAGAAGCATTGCTGTTTTGAGCCTGCGCTTGGCGTGCCATTGATCATGCGGTGGACTGGCCGTGTGCAGCCGCGGGTCGTGCAGGATTTTACTGAATCGGTGGACGTGCCTCACACCATTCTCGACATGCTGGGCTCTGAACCTCTTCCGGTTCGTCACGGTCGAAGCCTGCGCCCCTATCTCGAAGCCGGGAGCCATCCCCACCCTCGCACCCATATCTTCAGTGAGTATCTGGAAAACGAAGAAGCTTGTGTGCGCACCGGCCGCTGGAAATTGATTCAATGCTCCGGCCGCCGCGCGCGCAAAGATGGCTACGTCACCGGCACCACCGCTCCTGGCCGCTACGTCCGGCTTTACGATCAAAAGCATGACCCGGGTGAACTGGATGACCGATCGCAACAGTACCCTGAAATAGTCGCGGAGCTTTCCCGCCTCATGGTGGAGCGCTTTCGCAGTACTCATCCGGACGCAGCACAGGAGCCGCCGTCGCTCTCAACACCGGAGATCATAGATTGGTATTTGCGGCCCCGGGACTCATCGTAGCCGTACAGCACAAGAACATCGCCCAGAGCTTCGGAGGCGTGATGACCAGACGGGAATTTGTAGACGCAGCTTCAACCGCATTGGTTGCCAGCACCGCATCACGAAACCAGCCGAATGTCCTTATGATCGGCGTAGACGACATGAAGGATTGGGTCGGTTGCCTCGGCGACCATGAACAAGTAGCGTCCGCTGATGCTCGCTGGATGTTTTCCGGGTCATTCGATTGCGGCATACGACGGTGACCGCCCTTCATGCGGCAGTATCAGCCTTGAACGGCAGGAAATCTGCGGCTCAGGCGGCAATGGGCGCGGCCGAGACGGCCTTTCAGGCGAATATGCAATCCGATCCGGGTCGGACGCACAGGGGACTTACGAACACGCCATCAGTTTGATTCAGAGAGTGAAATTTCTCACGCTGTTGCGGAATGATTACGCTCTGCAGGGACGTCTCCACCCACTGAGTTCACGAGCAGCAAGATGGGCTGGGTACTTGTCGCGTTTCAGAACGCTCTTTTCCAGCTCCTGTGAAGGCAGATCCCAGAAAACCGGTGGGCATTGTTGGACATTGTGTGCGCGAAGGCTCATCGGGAAGTCAGGGTGGAGAGCGGCAGGACAATAAGCCATCCACCGGCGCCACATCGGTAACCTCTGAGCATCAGAACGCCCACCCCAACTGGCCCTGGAAACTCCGCGGCTGAAACCAGTGCGTGCCGCTGAACGGAGAAAGAAAGTTATAGAGAGAAGCCTCGTTCGAGAGGTTCACTACCGTAAAGCGAACCACGGTTCGAATGTGCTCCTTGTGAAACAGGTTGTCGTTTCCTATCCCCAAATGAAAAATGTTTCTAGGCTTCGTGCGCGGCGGGTTGCGATCGTCATTCTCTTTCCCGGGGGCGATAATGTTAATTCGTTGCGCGCCATAGCTGGCTGAATTGCAAGATGCGATCCGAAACGTGAGCGACGCCTGCTCGCCGCCGCAGTAAAATCCGATCCCGGATTGCTGCGCGGCCGTGAGCGCTAGCGCATTCCCCAGATTATTGATCGCCCCCACCACCAGACCGCTATCGTATCGCCACGTGAAGTCCGTCCACCAACCGCTCTTCTTCGGCTGATAGTGAATATTTACGTTCTGTTGATAGACCTGATCGTGGTCCTGCCGGTAGGCTCCGACCGAGAGATTGGAATTGAAGATGATTCCGCCGTTCTCCGGACCGAAGAACCTCGCGTTCGCATGGCCCATCGTGGCAAACATCCGAAGCCCGTGAATATCCGGAGTGCTGACGCGCGCGCCAACGCCATCCAGCTTCGACTGCGCCCATCCAATGGGGAATGTGATCGGCGTGCTGAACAAAGCGTCGAAATCGTACGCGTTCCGCGTGTATTTACGAAAATAACTCACGTCGATGAGAACCCAGCGCCCCAAGCTCTGCTGGATCCCGGCGTCATACTGATTCCGGCTTCCGAGCGCAATCGGGCGCTGCTCAGCCGTTCCCTGAAACAGGTTGCTCGCGAGCCCGCCCGAGCCGGTGGAACTCGACACGACGAGATTTTCGTTCACGGGTGTTTCGAGAGAGTGTGTATATCCGCCGCGAATGACCGTTTTTGTGGGCTTGAACAGGTATGAGATGGCGCCCCGCGGTTCGGGGCCGCTGCCACGCGCGATGCCGTTATAGTAGTCGTACCGGAGCCCGATATTGACGGTCATGTTTCCGAGAGTAATCGTGTCCTGGCCGAACCATGCAACCTGAGATATCGTTGCCTTCCCTTGAAAACGGTAGGGAGATCCGCCGCGCGTAAGATCGTACGGCAGCAAACCGGGCTGAAAATTGGGATTGGCTTGAAGCCCGGACGCCGCGCATTGCGAGGCGCTCTTGAATGCGCTTGATGGGACCGGCTCGCCGCTTTGGTCGTCACAGGGCGCGTTATACGAAGGATTGGTAACACCCAGAGAAAAAGCTTCGTTTAACTTTGTCTGAGTTGCGTTCACGCCCGCCTTGAAGTTATGCCGGCCCTCGATTCGCGATAGATCGGAATGGAGTCCATAGTTTGTCAGCGACCGGTGCTGCGCCAGAGTTGCAGGCAAATCGTCAAATAGGTTCCGGCTCGGATAGTAGTCCACCTGGTCGCGCCGGAAGTAAGCATTTACCGTTACCAGGGTGCGCGCATCGATGGTCCGCTGATATCCGGGAGCAATGTTGTAGGACACGACCTTTTGCCTTTGGTCCTGCCGGGGTTGATCGTAGGTGTTGGGGATCTGGAGCCAATTTCGGGCGGACAGGAGGTCGAGGTGAAACGAATCTTTCCCCGTGGGCCGAAAGTCGATTCGATCGAAGAACGTGCCGGTATTGCCCACATCGTGTATCGGCCGGAATTCCGGTGTATCCAGGAATCGACCGGTCCGTTCGGTATTCACGACGGCGAAGCTTCCCCAGCGGGCGCCGCCAATGCCGAGGGTCGCTTCTTCGCCCACCGTTCCAAAGGAGCCGTAGTGAGCGAGAAATGAACCGGATGGCTTCTGTCCTAGCGCGGACCGCGTGTTCGCATTGACCACCAGGCTGGTCTTATCGCCGTATTCTGCCGCCGGAGATCCGGAAATGAGCTCCATGGACTGGATTGCGTTCTCGGGTATCGAGGTGGAAAAGACTTTATTGCGCTGGTCGGAGATAGGCTGTCCATCGATCACATAGCTCACCTGGGCGTGGTCCCCGAGCGGATGGAAGAAGCCGTTGGAGTCGGCAGCTACATTGGGCGTTGTGAAAATGATTGCGTCGTTCAAGCCCGAACCGGGCGAAAGAACCGGAAGCGCCGCCAACGTCGATTGGTCGACCGTATGGCTAGCCACGGTGGTGTTTTCGAGCAGGCCATCGGGCCGCGCCACCACCGTAACGCTAAGCTGCTGGCCGGCTACCGCGAGTTGGACTTTCAGGTCGATTGGAACGGTAGTCCGAACCGCGACACTCTGCGTCCATGTTTGGAAGC
>JAOAPQ010000389.1 GCA_025462965.1 Bryobacterales bacterium | reverse complement strand
ACTAAACTGACCAACGGCATGAGAAGATCCGCGACCAGCGATGAGACAACCTTGCCTACCGCTGCCCCGATGATCACGCCCACGGCCAGCGCCAGGGCATTCGTTTTGAACAGGAAAGCCTTGAAGTCACTCAGCATGTGCTGAGTCTATACCAAACGGGCTAGGGTGCCGTCGCGCCGCAGCTTCAGCTTCTCCCCACGCCATTCCACATGGTTTCCGAACATCCCGGCCGCCCAAATCGCCGTTTCGAACAGATCCCGGAAGGGAACCAGGTACCATGCGACGTCGCGGGCTTTCACTACGCGCGCGCTCAGGGCCCCGGCGACTATCCGTAACGCGTAGCACACTGCCGCTACCCGCCAAGCGCCCGCGCCCAGCGCCACCAGACTCCAAAGCGCCGCGTGGGTGATTACCGACCCTGCATAGCCGCCTGCACGAGACACCCGCACTGTCCGTGCCCAGCGCACCTGGTGCTTCCAGACGTCCGCCCAGGAACCCGCGCCCAGATTGGTCTCGACAGGGCAATCCGCCAGCACCACGCGTCGTCCCGTCGCCGAAATCCGTGCCCCTAACTGGTAATCGTCAGCCAGATAATCGGCAATAGCGCGGAAGCCGCCGATCTCGCGCAGTTGCTCCGCGCGAAACACCATCGTGGAACCGAGGGCGAACTCCGCCACTCCCACTACCCGCGCCACCAGCAGGCTCGGCACGAAGGAGAGCGCGATCCCCATAGCCTCGAACCGCGCCGGAAAACTCGACCCCCGCGCGCGGTACAGGCACGTCACCAGGCCAACGCCCGGATCGGCCAGCGGAGCCGCCACTTTGCGCAGGTAGTCGCGCTCCACCAGGATGTCGCTATCGTTCACCAGCAGCACGGGAAATCGCGCCGCTTCTGCGAGCGCTACCAGCATTCCGGCTTTGCCGTTAGGCGTCTCCGGAGCTTCGGTCATGACGCGAATCGGGACGCTGGGATACTCGGCTATCAACCGCCGGATATCGGCATGCGCGGTGTCTTTCGGATCACGCACTCCGAACAGGATTTCGAACTCTGGGTAGTCCTGTGCGGCATGCGAACGGATGGCCGCATAAAACGCCTCATCCCGCCCCGCCACAGGCTTTAAGATGGAAACGGGCGCATAGGCTGGTGGAGTCTTGCGCAGCTTCTCGCCCGGCTTCTCGATCAACCTTCGCCCGGCCGCCCAGATGGCGAGCGCCCAATAGGCGCTGCAAAGCGCCGCCGGAATCCCCAACCAGATCACGCCGAAAGCAAAGCCACGCCGCAGGCCACGAGCAGCGCTCCCGCCCAGCGCCGCGAGCTGATCCGCTCCCGCAGGAGCAATTTCGCCAGCACGGTCTCCAGCACATAACTGGCGGCCGTCGCCGGCACGGCGAAGCTCACATCAGCCACCGAAAGCAGCGCCATGAAGGTGAAGAACGAGATCCCCATGCATACCACCGACGCGATGATCGTCCGGTTGCGCGCCATCGCCCGAAACACCCGTCCCAGCGCTCCCGGATGAAAATCGTCCACTTCCCCCTGGTCCCGCATGCCTTTCGCCTGCAGCACCTCGCCCACGGTGGTGCACGCGACGATCACCGCCACGAGTAACCACTTCATTCCTCCTGCCTCCGCCTGGTGGTGTTGAAATCCGTTCTCCCCACTAGAAACACGCCCGATACGATGAGAACGATCCCCGCCCAGCGAGGCATGGATACCGTCTCATGCAGGAACAGTTTGCCCGAAAGCGCCACGAGCGCATACCCGATGGAAGTCATGGGCAGGACGTAACTCAGGTCCGCCCAGCTCAGCAGCAGCATGTGGGAAAGCATCCAGAAAATGAGCAGGAAGACCCCCGTCGCCACCCACGGGTTGAACAGGGCCGCGATGTAAGCGATCGGCGGTTGCGAGACCAGGCTCCCCACCTGGCGCAGACCGACGCGCAGGGAGGAGTCCCCGAGCACGTTCGTCAGGATTACGATCGTTGTGAAAATTCGCGTCTTCAGCCGGGCTTTGCAGCCGGAGGGAGCTAGTAGCTCCGGTTCTTTAGTCGCCAGCATTCGCCGAAACGGAGGCCGCGCGGTGGTCCGCGACGAAGCGCTTGCGTTTGGCACGCAGCGCCATGTACTCCTTGGCTTCCTTTGTAAGCCGCTTGCGGTCGTGGGAATTGAAAATCGCTTTGCTCACTACACGCCAGATCACACGAGGCCGGAAGTAATACTCGCCATAGAACCGTTCCACCCATTCCACAAGTTCGGCTTCGTCCAGGCCGGGATAGATCACCTTCGGCAATTGATGCCCGACCTCGTCTGTCATGTTACCGATCGAGATCAAATCGTTCTTCTTGGCGTACTCGTAAAACTCCGTGCCCGGATAAGGGTGCGCGATCGAAACCTGAATGGTCTCGTTATCCAGCTTCTTCGCGAAATCGATCGTCTTGCGGATACTCTCACGCGATTCGCCCGGCAGCCCGACAATGAAATCCCCATGCACCAGCAAGCCGAGTTTCTTGCAATTCGCCGTGAACCGTTCCGCCATATCAATGGTCGCGCCTTTTTTGATGTTCTTCAGGATCTGCGGGTCGCCAGATTCGTAGCCCACAATCAACAGGCGGCAGCCCGCATCCTTCATCGCCTTCAGCGTGTCGTAGTCGGTCGTGACTCGCGAGGTGCAGCTCCACGTCATCTTCAGCGGCTTCAGCTTTGCGCACAGTTCGATCGTCCGCGACGCCTTGTAATTGAACGTATCGTCGTCGAAGAACACTTCCTTGATCTCGGGAAAATTGTCCTTGATGTAACGCATCTCGGCTGCGACATCGTCGGACGATCGCAATCTCCAGCGGTGTCCCGAATGCGTTTGGGGCCACAGGCAGAAGGTGCACATTGCCGGGCACCCGCGCGACGTGTAAAGGGAAATAAAGGGATTTAGGAGGAAGGGAACGTTATAATTGGTGACGTTCAGATCGCGCTTGTAAACCTTGCTCACCCACGGCAGTTCATCGAGATTCTCGATAACCGGGCCTTCCGGATTGTTGACAATCTTGCCATCTTTGCGGAAGCTCACGCCGGGCAGCTCTTCGAGCGGCTTGCCATTGGCGTAATCCACGATCTGGTGGTCGAACTCGCGGCGCACGATGAAATCGATGGCCGTCGTCGCATTCAGCGTCTTTTCCGGCTCAACAGTGACCGGCGGTCCGACGAAGCAAACTTTCAGTTTCGGGTTGGCGGCCTTCATCATGTTGGCCATCTTGACGTCGACTTCGAAGCCCGGCGTCGAGGTAAACAACACCAACAGCTCGAAATCCTTCCCCATTTCCACCGTTTCTTCAATGGAAATCTTGTGCGGAGGAGCGTCCACAACCTTGCTGTCCGGCAGCATCCCGGCAGGATAACAAAGCCACACAGGATACCAATAGGATTCGATCTCCCGCGAAGCCGGCCAGCGTGAACTGGCCCCTCCGTCGAAGCCCTCGAACGAAGGGGGGTTCAGAAACATTGTTCGCATAGAATCTCCCATTGTAGCGCGCCATGGGCACGGTCCGGACTGTTCTATTTCAAACGCTTACCCTCCGTGCAGGCCGTTATGAATGGCGTAGATCGCCAATTCCAACCGGTCCTTTATCGCGAGCTTATCGAAAATATTGTGCATGTGGTTCTTCACCGTCTGCGTGCTGATCGATAGTTTGCCGGCGATCTCCCTGTTCCGGAAGCCCCGCGCCACCAGCGCCACAATCTCCCGCTCCCGGCGCGTCAACGGAGTCGGCTCCGGACCGGTCCCGCTCGGCGGCGGCAAGAACGGCATCTCCTGCGTAAATTGCCCCAGGACGACGGCAGTCGTCGCCCGGTCCATCCACAATTCGCCCTCTTCCACCTTCCGGACGCATTTTAAAATCAGCTCGGGCGGGGTGTTCCGGGGCAGCACCCCCCGGCAGCCCGATCGGATCGCGCGGGCGCAGTCGTCATTCGCGTTCTCGCACACCCCGATGACGTGGGTGCCCAAACTCACGGTGACAATCTGCTCCAGAACTTCGAAACCCCTCTGCGCGCCCATGCCCAGGCCCAATACCAGGACATCCGGGTCGTGATGCAGCGCTGTTCCCAATACATCGGAGGCATTCTCAACCTCGCCTACTATCTCCATATCTAATTGCGCTTCCATGAGGTTCCTGCACGTGTCCCTGAATATCGCGTCGTCGTCCGCCAGAACGATACGGATACGCTTTTCTATCCCGCCGGCTCCGGAAGCAACAAAAGTGTGCGTCGCTTTACGCTTTAATGACATTTCTTACACAATGAATCGACATTTTGACTGATATTGTTAGGGCAGCATGGCGGAAGAACTCGCGGAATTGGATTTTCAGCGCTTTTGGAGAAGGTTGCAGCAACTCGGGCTCAACGCTTATGAGTCCCGGTCATATCTCGTTCTGCTGGGGCATCCGCGTTTCAAAGCTCTGGAATTGGCCGCGCGCGCTCACGTACCCCGGCAGAAAATATATGAGGTGCTGGATAGCCTGGTCGAAAAAGGCTTCGCGCAAGTGGTTCAGGAGCGCACGAAGCTCTTTTCCGCCGTGGAGCCCAACCTCGCCATACCCGCTTATCTCTCACGCCGGCGGCAGCTCATTGAGCACGAATTCACCGATCAGTCGCGTGTTGCCGCGAACGTGATTGACGATTTGAAAGGTCTCTACACGGAAGGGCAGGGAGGTCGCGGGACGCTCGATTTCCTGCGCATCGTCTCCGAACCGGCCCAGACCGCGGCCGAATACCGTGGAATGCTTGCCCATGTCAAGGCCGAATACCTGGAGTTTTCGCGTCCGCCGTACGCCGTAGACCCGCTCGATGAGATGCTGGTGAAACAGGCCGCGCTCAAGGGTATCTCGTGCCGGCTGCTCCTCGAAACGGGCACGCTCGATGAGGCGCACGTTCAGCGCCTTCGCGATTACGCGGCCGCCGGAGTGGGAATCCGCTCGGCTGAAAGCCTGCCGTTGAAGTTAGCCCTGTTCGATGGAACCAAAGGATTGATCGCGCTTCTCGATCCCGTGATCAGTTGCCCCACGTGGACGTCCGTAGTCTTCGACCACCAGGGGATGGGGGAAGCAATGAAAGGACTTTTCGAGGACCACTGGGGGCGCGGCACCCCGTTCTAGACCGCTTGGCGGCGTTTCTGCGTCAGCACATCCCGCACGGCATAAATCCGCCGGCCCTGGCTCTCAAAATACGTGCGGATCATCAATTCACCGATCAAGCCCGTGCTGAACATCATCAAGCCCGTCAACAACAGCAGGCTGCCCATAATCATCAGGGGTCCGTGCTCCTGTACTATGTCGTGTCCCCAGAAGAGCTTATAAATCGCGCAATACCCCAGAATCGCGCCACCGATCGTCGTTCCGAACAGGCCCAGGCTCCCGAAAAAGTGCATCGGACGCGTAAAGTATTTCAACAGGAACCGGATGGTAAGGATATCGAACAGGACGCGGAAAGTCCGGCTCAGCCCGTAATGGGAATCGCCGGAAAGTCGCGGCGTATTCTGGATCGGCACCTCCGCCACCCGCGCGCCGTAGATGCTCGCCAGCGCCGGAATGAACCGGTGCAGCTCGCCGTAAAGGTGCACATCCTTCAGCACCTCGGCCCGGTATGCCTTGAAGGTCGTGCCGAAATCCCGCAGCTCAAGCCCGGAAGCTTTCGACATCATCCAGTTAGCCACGCGCGACGGGATCTTGCGTGTAATCGGATTGTCGATCCGCTCTTTCCGCCACCCGCTGGCAATGTCATACCCTTCGTCGATCTTCGCCAGCAGCGCCGGAATATCCTCGGGAGCGTGTTGAAGGTCCCCGTCCATAGCGATGACGACCCTCCCGCGGGCTTCATGGAATCCGGCCGAAAGCGCCGCGGTTTGCCCAAAATTCCTACGCAGTCTTACTACTTTCAATCGCGGGTCGGTTTGTACCAGGTTCGCGAGTAACTCGAAACTACGGTCGGTAGAGGAATCGTCGATGAACAGAATCTCGTATTGCCGCCGCAATCCGATCAGCACCGCCGTCAACCGGTCGTAGAGGGGCAGAATGGAGTGCTCCTCGTTATGAATCGGAATTACGATGGATAGCATACGTATCAAGCCATTTTAACAATGAACGAACAAATTCCTTATCAGGTTACAGCCGCCGCGAAATCTTATGGCGATTGCGCACAACTTCCAGTGGCGGTCCTCCTGGATAACTTACGGAGCCTCTATAACGTTGGATCTTTTTTCCGCACGGGAGATGCAGCCGGAATTGAAAAATTGTACCTTTCCGGCATAACTGGCGCTCCGCCCCAAAAGGGCATCTCCAAGACCGCCCTCGGAGCGGAGGAGACCGTGGCGTGGGAACGGGCCGGAAACGCCCTGGAACTGGTCCGATCCCTGCGCGCTCGCGGTTATGAGATCGCCGCCATTGAGACGAGCGTCCACGCCGTCGATCTCTTCGATTGGAGTCCCAGTTTTCCGGCGTGCCTGATCTTCGGCCACGAAAAGGAAGGTTTATCGCCCGAACTGGCCGCCACCGCCGACCGGCACATCCGCATCCCCATGCTTGGCATGAAGCACTCGCTGAACGTGTCTACCGCGGGCGGAATCGTACTCTACGAATTGTTGAGGAAGTACCGGACGCTGTTCGGGCCGCGCTATTCCTGAGCGGGCATCGGTTCACTATCGCGCCACGCGCTGATCTTCAGCCGGCGGCACACCCAACAGAGACGTTCGGTGAGATCCGACCGCGTTTCCGACCCGCAGACGGTGCAGGGAACCATGGTGAACGCCGGTTCCGAAGCCGGATAGATCGTCTGCCGCGTGAGAACTTCCGCAGGAATCACTTCCGGGATGGCTTCCGGCTTCTCCGGGGTGGCCTCCGGCTTCGGCTGGGCTTTGCGCTTCATTGCTGTTTCTAATATTGCACAAGAACCGTCAGGCGGCTTCCTGAATTAGCAGAACGATTCCCGCGTCCAGAGCGGACCGGCACCGCGCGCACTTCTGTCCCGGTACCACCAGCGGCCTTTTGTTCACCAGTTTCACTTCCCCATCAACGGTGTGGGTGCAAATCGGACAGTAAACCCGGCCCGGGTAGGCTTTCTCCTCTTGTTTTTTCATGGCCTCTGTTTTAACCTCTCACCGGAAAGGACGCGCGGTTGCCGCGGATGGTTGTGGCCAACCGCAACTTTTTTCAACGTGGCGGTAGTTTTCGTATCGTGGGGACCGGCGTGCCGTGCCAGCGATATTCGTAATGTGAGCCCTGTCGAACATTCGACACCAGTTTCGGCCGGAAACACACGATGCACAATCCGCCCGCATGACGCACGCTCCGGTATATCAGGCCGTTCGAACCGCCCTCCAGAAGATCGCGCCCCAGTTTCTGAGATACCTCGTAGGTGTCAGGCGAGTGGCAGGTCTCATAACCTTCACGGATGTCATGGAACCGCCCGCGGAAGTCGGCGAGGTATGCGCGTTCCTGAACGAACGTCTCGAATACGCCGATCTCCGCCAGTTCCGCCGTCCGGTGGAAGATGACCTCCGCATGAGCCGTCTCGACCGTGAGTCCCGCGTACCACGCACCGCGATCCGGCCCGTTGAACCGCCCGCCCGCGGCGTGAGCGTGGCAGAACGCCGCCATGATTACGCTCGACATCGGACGCCCGGTCACCCATTCCTCTCTCGGGACGCGGTGCAGCAGGCCGAGCTCGGTGGATATGCGGTCGTTGCTCCACGAGTCGAGTTCGATGATCGCTTCGAGATCTTCGGGGCGCGCGACCCGATCCAGGATCCCGGTGGAAGGATAACGGCTCGGAACCAGCCGGTTCGTGTTTCGCAGCCTGAGTTCCGTTTCCGGCGGCCCGGGTTCGGGCTGCCAATTAACCGCGGCGGCCATCGAGAAGGCGCCGGACCTGGAACAATCCGTCCATGCCTGCTTCCGTCATCAGGTGCAGGGCAGGGTTGCCGCCGAACAATGCGTTCGCATTCGGAAGCTTGACCCACCGGTCGGCAAGTTGGGGATCGGGATAGAGAATGTGCAGAGCTTTGTAGATTCCTAACACGAGCGAAATGCGCATGAGCATGTCGTACGAGAGCGTGCCGCTCTCACCCGCCTTATATTTATGGAATGTGGACGGGGACGGCCAGCCAAGTAGCGCTCGCTCCTCGGCCACATTCAGGTCCCAGGCGCTGGCAATCTGGAAGAACGAACGCAGGGCGGGCGCGGACATGCGCTGCCGCACCGTGGGGTCTTGCCGCCGTTCCGGCGGAACCGGCTGCGGAAAGCGCGGTGTTCGAAGTGC
>JAOAPQ010000293.1 GCA_025462965.1 Bryobacterales bacterium | reverse complement strand
TAATAGGCTCAATCGGGGCGGTTTCCACTGCCCTGGCTGGGGCGGGCATGTTCGCACTGGTTGCGTTCACCGTGGCACAGAGAAAACGCGAACTCGGCATCCGCATCGCGATCGGCGCCAAACCTCGGCATATTCTCGGGGTGCTTCTGACACAGAATGCGAATCCGACGGCTCTCGGGGCAGTCGTGGGAGCGATTCTCGCCGTGATCCTTTCGCGGCTGGTGCGGAGCCTCGTCGTTCTTCAGAATCGCGATGCCGTGGATGTCTTCGGGTTCGCTGCCGGACTCGTATGCTTCGTGCTGGTCGCGGCCTTGGCGACGCTGTCACCGGCAATGCGCGCTTTACGGATAGATCCTTCTGCGACGCTGCGCGAGGAGTAATTCCGACCGTTCGGAAGGAATGCGGTTGACAGTGCGACCGGGGACGACGGGGTCGAAGAACTCTTGGCGCTCCTGCTGGGGTGCCCGTCTTCCATCAAATTTCGCGGGCCGAAGGCCCTGGAAAACAGGCCACCAAAAACGATGGCCTGTCCTACGTCATAACGCGAGCCCTTTGTTTTCGGCAAACAAGCGGGCATGGCGGCGAGCGGGAGATGCCGCATAAGCAATCGAAGCGGGAATAGTCAGCTCAACCTCCGTGCCGGCTTCCATCTCACTCCAGACATCCAGGCGAGCGCCGATCAGTTCGGCGCGCTCGTGCATTCCAGACAAGCCCCAGTGCCCGCCGCACCCCTGTTCCAGGAGAACCTTCGGGTTGATGCCCTTTCCGTCATCCCGGACCCGCAGCCGAAGCTGCCGTTCACCATATCGGATTTCCACTTCTATCCGGCGCGCCTCTGCGTGCCGGAATGCGTTCCGCAACGCTTCACGAGCAACGCGATAGATTTCGTCCCCGAGGATCGGATGCAGGTCCCGCGGCATACCTTCCACCACCACACGGAACGCGTGCTGCTCCCGGCCGGCCTGATCGATTGTATTCGTTGCCGCAAGCTCTTCACCCAGGGCAGTGATCGCCTGGGGCAGGTTGCTTCCGATCACGAGGCAGGACCGCAACTCCCGTATGGCGTCCCGGCCCTCCGCAATTGCCTGAGCGGCCCGATCCAGAGCACCGTCCAGAGCTTGCATTGCTTCGTGGGGAAACGCGGGCAGCAGGTTACGGCCTGCTTGAAAGCGGAGCATCAACCCCTGGAAGCTCTGCAACAACGTGTCGTGCAACTCCCGGGCGATGCGGGCGCGCTCGCCCACACGCTCCTCCAAGCGTATGTTGAACTGCCGTTCAACGCTCCGCCGGTTGAAATAGTACCCGTAGCCGAGGGACAGCAGGATGGACGCCATCGCCATGGTCTGGAACCACCAGGTACCCCACCACGGGGACAGAATCAACCAGCCCACAACTGCGGGCGGGGTCGACGGACCACCGATTACACGGTCAGGGAAGACGATTAGCAGCGCCAGCACTGTGAATGTGTAAGGACGATTCAGAGCAGCTTTGATGATCCACATAGCTCCACCCCCACGCGGGTCCAGTTCATGCCGCCGACGCGATCAACGGAGACGATGACCTTTGACCAAGAGAAGGACCAATTCCCAGGCGCCTCATCTTGGCGATTAGCGTTGTTCGCGGCAGGCCCAGGCGGGCGGCGGCGCCCTTCCGACCACCGACTACGCCCTCCGTCCGCAGGAGAGTTTCCAGAATGTGCGAGCGCTCCGCCTCGTCCAGCGTGACAGGCGCGGATAGCTCGGGTGACTTCGAATCATGTTGTGTTGTGCGGGTTCGTTCGGGCACCGCACCAGTCAGCACAGCGCCGGTTGAGAGAATTACCGAACGCTCAATTAAGTTCTGCAATTCCCGGACGTTACCCGGCCAGGAATGACGTTCAAGAGCCGTCATGAATGCCTCGGAAATCGAAGTAAGCGGCCTATGCATACGGTTCGCGTAATCCATCGCAAAATAGCGGACTAACGAACGGATGTCTTTGGGGCGCTCACGCAGTGGCGGCAGTGTAATGGGGAACACGCTGAGACGATAGAAAAGGTCGGCGCGGAATTGCCGTTCACGAACCATTTCAGTGAGATTCCGATGTGTGGCGCAGATCATGCGGACGTTGGTGTGAATCGTTGCAGAACCGCCTAGCCGCTCGAACCGCCTTTCCTGTAGGACGCGCAGAAGCTTTGGCTGCAACTCCAGCGGAAGATCACCGATCTCGTCCAAAAATAAGGTGCCCCGGTTGGCCCGCTCAAACCGCCCAATCACGCGCGCGAACGCTCCGGTGAAAGCGCCGCGCTCATGACCGAACAGCTCACTTTCCAGCAAGCCTGCAGGAATGGCGGCGCAATTCACCTTCACAAAAGGGCCGCTCGATCGATCGCTGCTCTTGTGAATTCCTTCCGCAATCAGCTCCTTGCCGGTTCCTGTCTCGCCCTGGATCAACACCGTAGCGTCGGTCGGGGCTACGACGCTCACCATGTGCAGTACTCGCTCGAGACCGGCGCTGTTTCCGATGATCTTAGGCCAGCCGCTCCGGGGGACTTCGCAAGTGTCGAGGATGATTTCCGCAGGCGTCGTGTCCTCGCTTTCAAAGCATCCGTTACGGTCAATTGCAGGCGCTTCCGCTGCCCAACTTGCGTATAAAGACATTTCCTTGCTCCTGTGAATTTCCTTACGTTGTACTTCTATTTGGCCTCCCGAGAATGGTTCAAAGCGGCCTTGATCGTTCCCAGAAGTTCCGCGGCATCGAACGGTTTGTACAGAAAAGCAACGGCGCCGCCGTCGAGGGCGCGCTGTCGGGTTTCCTCATCATAGTGGGCGGAAATAAAGATGACCGGCAACTCCGGACCCTTGAGTCTCACGCGGCGCTGCAATTCGATTCCATCCATTCCCGGCATCCGTGCGTCTGTAATCAGACAAATCGTCCCTGCAAGGGCGCCCGACTGCAGAAACTCCTCAGCGGACGAGAACACCAGAGCCGCATACCCGCCGGATTCCACCAAGCTCTCGATGGATTCTCGAACCCGAAAATCGTCGTCCACTCCGACCACGATACGTGTTGCTACCTCGGGCATGATGAAGGGCTCTCCCCACTACGCCTCGATAATAAGGCAAAGGTAGAAGGCTGCCTATTATATGTTTATTTAGAACCGGCCTCGCTGGTCCTGAACGACTTTCCGCTTTAAATAAACACCGGGGCCGCGACATTCCAGCACCCATCGATTGCACATTGGACCCGCCTACCTCGGTAAGGAGACTCGAAACCGTTCGCCTTCGTTTGTAATACGTGCCGGTACTTTGGTCGCAATGCGGTCGCGATACCAATGAACTCGCGGCGCTGACCGGCCTGGACTGCCAGATCCGGCGTAACCAGGCATTTAAGCCTGTGGGACAGGCCATCGTTTTCCGTGGCCTGTCGCTTTCCCCAACCTTAAGGCGATGCGAAGACGGAGACGAGCCGCGGTGCGCGATCCGAAATAGAAGTGCCCTAAATTCGGCTGCGGCGAGCAGCAAAACAGTTCTGATCGCATGTGATGTGTTACCCACAGTTGTTGCAGTGATAACTCATCTCACACGTCCTTAGCCTTCTTGTCATCGCGTGCCGTACGAGTCATCTACATGTCACTCTCTCGACAGATAAAGACCGGGTGTCCCCCAGCCGACAGACGAATACGTGCCCATTTCTTAGGCGCTGACGAGAAAAGAAACGAGTGAACAACAAAAATAGCGAGTCCTGCGGAGTCACTGCTCGCTGAAGAGGCTTT
>JAOAPQ010000287.1 GCA_025462965.1 Bryobacterales bacterium | reverse complement strand
GTTGTGATGTCCGCGAACCGGACTCCCCCTTGGGGGAAACGGGGCCTTGGTTTCTCAGAAGGCCGTTTGTGAGGCATGTCTACGCATTAAGCCGACAAAGCGTCAAAGTGGATTCGTAAACCCTTCAACGTTACAGAAGGATCATCGGCTGTTTGTACCCGGCCCGACGCGGTTTTCGCTTTTCCTTCAGCGAACGTCATCCTGATACTTGGTAGTCACGTTGTCCGGAATCTCATGAATCACCTTTTCCTGTTGCTCCGTGAACTTCCGCCAGATACGGCGCGCCGTAGCCTGCCCAGTAGGATCCGTTGGAATTCTGATCAGACCGAATCCCCCATAGAGTTTCTTGGGATCGGACTTTGGCCCCCACCAATCCGACCGCGCCGATTCAACTTTTGTTCTCGCGTTGTAGAAGCTGATCGCGTAATAAACCGAGTATCCGGGAACCCATGGTTCCTCTCCAATCCAATATGCAAAATTTGCAGGATTGTAGCCCATTTTCGAGACGTCGGGCTTGGGCATTACAAGCGACTTCTCAGTCTCTCCTTGGTCGGACAAAGGCGATGAGTCAGACTCTGGCTCTTGGTTCATAGCACTTCGAGTGGGCGCGGCAGATCGACACCAGCCGGGAAACTGGCACATAGCCCAGTCCATGGCTTCCAGTGCCCATAGTA
This sequence comes from Bryobacterales bacterium, assembly GCA_025462965.1. GTDB lineage: Bacteria > Acidobacteriota > Terriglobia > Bryobacterales > Bryobacteraceae > JALYXI01. The sequence goes on along the minus strand of JAOAPQ010000287.1, from coordinate 9,664 downwards.
GTTCTTTCCTGCCTTGTCGCGTAGCGTTTAGGAATCCCTCCGGAAGCGGTTGCAAAGCCATATGGACGTTCTAAAACCGTTGATCTGGTCCCGCCGCCTTGTTCCAGGCGCTAACGACTTCCGGGGAGCAATCTCCCAGAACGCCGTTTGTGGCCGGTTTTCGGATCATCTACTATCCACCCAGAGGTGCGTTACCCCTCAGCGGCACGGTGCGTTGTAGCCGTTTCAGCTATCTTGGGGAAAGGCGGTTCGGATAGCTCGAACAGTCTAGGTTCTAGGGAGAGAGAAAATGCGGAGTGAGCGCGAGAAGATGCTGGCAGGCGAACTCTATGATGCTCTAGACCCCGACCTGATCGCCGCGCGGAGTCGCGCGCGCGACCTGTGCCTGATGTTGAATACTTCGCGCGAAGGAGATGAGGAAATACGACGATTCATTTGCACACAGCTCTTCGGGAGTGGCGGACCGACTGTCTGGATGCAGCCGCCGTTCTACTGTGATTACGGATCCAACATCGAACTGGGAAGTCGAGTTTTCTTCAACTTCAATTGCATTGTGCTTGACGTTTGCCGGGTGACTATCGGTGACTACACGTTGTTCGGTCCCGCGGTGCAGATTCTGACCCCTATGCATCCGTTGAATCACGAGCTGCGTCGCAAACAAGAGTACGGTAAGCCGGTCGAAATCGGATCCGACGTATGGGTGGGTGGTGGAGCTTTCATTCTGCCCGGAGTTCGGATCGGTTCACGATCGGTCATTGGTGCGGGTAGCGTTGTGACCCGCGACATTCCTGAAGGCGTTTTCGCCGCTGGAAATCCGTGTCGGGTGATACGAGCGATCGCGGACACCGCAGACGCTGAACATCTGAGAAGCGGCTCCCCCGAGTAGAGCTGCTTGATCCCAAGAGTGAGAAGCGGCATTACTGAAATCTGTTTTCTACCTACGCATCCGTACCGCCTCGGATCCCACACCATCCGCAGTTGGCGGTCCACAAGTTCCGTTGGGGGACCTGAGGTCCTTGATCACGCTTCCGCCAAATCAATGCCGTCGTTCACAGCATTCCGAAGCTTCTGTTTGCAGCCAAGATAGCGTTCAGTCGTCTGCACGGAGACATGGCCGAGCAGAAACTGAATCTGCTCCAGTTCTCCTCCGGCAAGGTGACACAGCCTCGCGCAGCTTCGGCGGAGGTCGCGAGGGGCAAGCTTCGCGATTCCGGCGCGCCGGGCTGCTCCCTTCCCCACATGCCAGATGGCTTTGGGAGTAATGTGTTCTCCCCAGATCGCGTCGGTTCTGCTGACGGCACGAAAGATGAAGCCGGCCGTTATCCCAGCGGCCTGCATCCAGTCATCCACGGCACGTTTTACTCGTCTTTGGCTTGTGCCGTTTCGTCGTCTTTTGCCGACGTGCCATACTGGCGGCCTCCATCGCCGCGAGTTCAGTATGGCCCGACGAACCGGCGCGTCAGGTCCCGGAACGCCGTTTCCGGCCAATTGCGAGATCGCTGGGGGCTGCGGGATCAATCTGAGCTTTGTACGAGTGGCCGACGATCCGCCCGAAGCGGGCCATATATTTCCCAGCTCGCCGTATCTCGGGAGCGCCAGGCTGGCGGTCCGCGAGGCGCCGACTCCACGCCCGTGTGACGCGTTATAGACTGTAGAAACTTAGATCATGAAGTCCAGCGAACGCGCGCCTCATTTGAAAATTAGGACTAGATGACAATCAGGTCAGTATCCGATCTTCTCCGCAGAATCGACGGTGAGTGTCCCGAGGCCCAAATGTTTCGGGGGCAATTGGAAAACTGGCCCTTGCTCCCATCCATCGGACGCTACCCCACCGTAGCTCTTACGTACGAGAACTGGCAAGTGTTTCATGACTACATCATCGAACGTTTCATCAGGCTTGCCCGACCGTACTTCCACCAGGCACCAACCAGCGATGCTGACTGGTGGGTTCATGCACAACATCACGGCTGTCCGACACGACTGCTCGACTGGACGACCAATCCGCTAAAGGCCCTGTTCTTCACAGTCAACGAACCGACCTACGACTCGCGGCCAGGCGTGCTTTGGGCTTTGACGCCTCTTTCCTGGCGGGAAGATCTCGAGCCAAGGCACCGCAAGTTTTGGGATACCGAGCTGGTGCCCTTCTTTCCGCCGCAACTCAACCCCCGTCTGCTGGCCCAGGAAGGTTGTTTCTTGTCTTACCCGCTGCCGGACAACACGATGGCATTGAAGCCAGTCGACAGACTTGTTTCAATGACAAGCGGCGACCTAAAGCTGTTGAAGTTTGTGATCCCGGCGAATGCCAAAGCGCGACTACGCCGGGAGCTCGCGGCGCTCGGTGCAACGTATCGTCTAATGTATCCTGATGCAGACGGTGTTGCACGCGGAATCAAGCTTGAGGAGTTGGAGTCGTAACCCCGCGCTAGGCCCTGCGGGCCGCGGGTAATTGCGAACTTTAGATCCACCAAACGGGCTCCTGCGAACCGGTTTTCCCCAAGGGCATGCGACTAGGAAACAAATCATCTGCCGATGAAACGCCTTACTCGTTGAAGTGAATCTGCCGGACGCGAGCCAGAAGTCGGCTTGGGGGAAGCCCTCGGACTGCCCTCTGGGCGAGTCACTGGCAGCCAGGAGAAAGGAGCAGGCCAGGACGGGCTGGCGACGGAAGCGGCATTCGAGCTTTGGACGAGTCCCGGACAATCCGCCCGGAGGCGCAGGTGGCGTTTCAGCGGACTCGCTTTCTGCATACCGTTTGCTTGGGTGAACGTCGAGCTCTGCAATCATTTGTCTATGGGTATTTCTGCTCAAGGTGCTGAGCACCTGACGATGAAGATAGGCCGGGCGTACAAGCATCTTAAGGAGTTCGACTCATTGGTCGTCGCCCATTGCAAGCGAGCGGATCTGTTCACCGCAACGGGCCGCGAAGATATTAAGAACGGCCGGTTCATCGTGCGGGTCGAATTCGCCAGACTTGAGGGGGACATCCTGTTAAGCCTCGGCGATTTCGTCTACAATCTCCGTTCCGGGCTTGACCAACTCGCCTGGCAGCTATGTCTTTCAGGCGGCGGTGATCCTGGTCGGGACACAATGTTTCCGATCTATGAAAGCGATGGTGCGAAGAGTGAGGCAATGTTATTGAAGCGCGTCAAAGACATGCCGCGCGACGCTGTACTGATTATCCGGGAACTTCAGCCATACAAGCGCGGCGCAGATTACAGGAAGCACCCCCTGTGGCAACTGAATGAACTCGGCAATATCGACAAGCATCGGCTTCCGGCGGGCCGGAGTACGGATACCAGCTTTTATATCGAGCCGCTGGGTTACACCAAGACGGACTTTGACGACACCATGGAACTAAATTGGCCAATCTCAGCCAAGGGCAAAGTGAAACTGGAAGGCAAGACACCCATATTGACGTTTGGCGATCCAATCGACAACCCGAGCAGTTGCGACCCTCTTGAACTGACTCGGTATGACATCGCAGAAATATACCGTTACGTCAGGGAAGACATCGCCCCGCAATTCACGCGCTTCGTGACGTAGACCCGATGGGTGAATGACAACGAAAGTCGTCTGCGTCCGATATCGCGACGCGACGCAGTCCTGTCTCTGAGTCCAGTTCGCGGAAGCTGGCTTTGGGCGTATCACACGCGGCACCCGGAGAGAGCACGCGGCGTCCCCTCTGTTCGAGCTCCGTACGGATCGCCGACAATCCAGACGCGATGTGGTCAATTCACGCGGCACAAGCCCCGCTTCCCACACAGTTCGACGGGATGCGGATGACTAGAGCTTCGCGTATTCTGCGATGGCTTGTTTGAGAACGGTGATATCCGGATCGGCATTCTTCCAGAGGGCAAGGAAATCCTGATAGGCGCCTTTGGCCCTGAGCGTGTCGCCCGAGACTACATATGCTCGGCCCAGTTGCAAGTGCGCCAGGGCCCCTGTCGGATCGGCCAAAACGATGCCGCGGTGATTCAGGATTTTTTGAAATTCAGTCGCGGCCTCCTGACCACGTCCCGCTGCCAGGTATGCCTCGCCGCGAATATACACGGTATAAAGTCCTCCGAACTTGCCGAAGAACGCAGTGCCTGGTGTGGCGAGGTCGAAAGGAACCGCGCGTTGCAGTCGCTCCACTGCATCGGTCGGCGCCTGATGAGCGAGTGCGGAGAGTGCGTGCAGCGTCGGAAGATATTCAAATTGCACGGCCGTATCTTCCGGGAAGCGTTTCTCGAGGTCGGCCGCGAGCTTTTGGGCCCCTAAAGAGTCGCCTGCAAGCGCCAGCGCAAACGCGGCGGCGTATTCCACATCGCGGCCTTTTGCAAGTGCCAGTGCCGCGCGGGCGCGTTCCTTCGCCGCTCTGTAATTCCCGAAATGCGCTTCGCACACCGCCTCGGCGCACGTGTAGATCGCCGCCGTCTCATTGTTGCCAGCCTGCTGTGCCAGCGCGATCGCGTGTTCCCACATGGTTCGCGCCTGCCGCATTCGCCCGGAACGGGCCAGCACAAGAGCCTGATGGCTGGAGATCCAGTCTTGCGCATGCTCTTCGGGTGCGCGAGCGATTTCGCGGTCCATTCCCGCCTGGTCGCCCTTGAGAAACGCGAGGTAGTAACGGGTGACCAGAAATTCCGGGATCTCCAGTTTGCGCGCCGCCGCCCTCTGCAACGCCTCGGCTGCCTGCGTGAAACGGTCGAGGGCAAGGCTGTGAACGGCAACGCCTCCATAAGGGAAGGGGAGGTCCGGATCCAGCCGCATGGCCACCTCAGATGCCTGAATCCCCCTTTCATACTGGCCCGTGCCAAAGGCGACCCAACCCGCGATAATGCCAGGAGCGTAAGCATCGCGAGGATATGTTTGTGCCCAGGATTCGAGAGTGTGCAACTCCTTCTGCAGGTTCCCGGTTACCTCGCGGTCATAGAGCATCAGAATATAGCGCCTCTCCCGATCGCTGACCCGATCCCGAAGCCCGTAGGCAATGCGGACTTCCTGGGCTCCCAGATCGGTTTGGCCCATGTTCCATAACATGAACCCGAGCTCGGCATGGGCGATCGCGAATTCCGGATCGATGGCGATGGCCTGGCGGAAACGCGGGACCGCGGCCGGGCCACTATGCGCGTTCATTGCGACTTTTGCCGCAGTGTACGCTTTCAGAGCTTCCAGTGACGATGTTGTTGCTTGCTCCAGCGGAGTCGAGTGCTCCTGAATGCTGGTCAGTGACTCTCCCAGCCGCGTCCTCATTCGAAGCGCAATCCCGCTCAGCGCTTTCAGGACCTCTTCTTTTTTTTCTGACTGTGCCTGTTCTTCCGCCAGAACCTCTCCGTTCCGGCAGTTTCTCGCTCTCAGCCACAGAACGTACTGATTGCCGAGCCCCGCGATTGAGCCTTCCAGGACCGCGGTACTGCCGGTTCGCTCGCAGATTTCGCGGGAGACCTCCGAAGTCAGTCGCGTCCCGGGCGGCCGCGTCATGAAAAGCAGTACCTGCTGAATTCTCTGGTCCGATACCAGAGTGAGGAACGGGGACTGTTCCAGTTGCACGGCCAGCCCTTGTCGAAGCGTCTGGTCAAAAACCGGATCGCGTGTCTTGTTTTCAAAATCCGCCAGTACAATGGTGTCCTTTGCCGTGAGTCCCGCTGGGCGGTGAAGGAAAAAGTATCCGGTTGCGGCTGCCAGCGCCAGAATCGCCATACCGCTGGCAGCAAGGTACGCCCCGCGGCTTACCACGCTTACGGCCGCCAGTTGCTGCTGTAATTCGGCGGCAGATTGCCACCTTCGTCCCGGGTCTTTCTCCAGGCAGCGATCTACGATTGTTCTCAGCTTCCGCGGCCGGATGCGCTTTCGCTGAGGCCCCGCTCGCGCACCAGTCAGCATTTCATAGAGAACCAGGCCGAATGCATAAATATCGGTGCGGGCGTCCGCCGGTTTGCTCTCCCTTTGTTCCGGAGCCATGTAGGCGGGCGTGCCGGCGAACATTCGGCTGGTGATGGTTTCATCCAGACCTATGCGCGCCAATCCGAAATCGAGAACTTTTACGCCGGATTTCCCGATCATAATGTTGCCCGGTTTGAGATCGCGGTGAGTGATACCTTTGCCGTGGGCCTCCACCAGTGCCGCCACGATCTGGGAAGCGTAAAGGAGCACTGTCGGAATGGGGAGCGGTCCTCTTTTCAGCTGGTCCGCCAGCGTTTCACCCTGTACCAGTTCCATCACGAGGTAGTTCGGACCGACGTCGTGGAGCGTGCAGATATTAGGGTGATTGAGGGCCGAAATCGCGCGCGCCTCCCGTTCAAACCCTGCGCTGAACTGTTCGCGAGTGATTTTGATGGCTATGGCGCGGCCTAATCGCGTGTCTGTCGCGCGAAACACGTCGCCCATACCGCCTTCGCCGAGTTTGCTTTCGATACGGTAGGGACCGAGGCAAGCCCCCGCGGCGACCGCCGTGACAGTCGGGTCATCCAGTAATTCCTGCAGCAGTTCCGGGGCGTTCCGAAGCGCCGGCCGCTCCAGGAACTCGTCGTCCGGGCGCCCTTCAAAAAGCGATTCCAGTTCGCGGCGCAACTCCGGATCTGTCCGGGCCAGCAGTGCTGCGCGCTCGCCGGCAGTGGCCTCGCGCGCCGCATGATACAGCTCCTCGATCTGGCAGAAACGCTCCGGAGTCATAGCTGGCGCCCCGGTGACTTTCCTGTTGTATGGTCTAATTCGCGCATCAACCAGGATTTGGCGAAATCCCAATCCCGCCTGATGGTGCGTGGCGAAATGCTCAGGGCGGCCTCGATTTCCTCTTCAGTTAATCCACCGAAATAACGCAGCTCAACCACTTTTGCCTGGCGCGGTGCCATCTGAGAGAACGTTGTCAGGGCGTCGTCGAGAGCCAGGATGGACCGCTCGGCCACAGGCGACAAGAGGGCGGCCTCGTCGAGATTCACTTTGAGAGGTACTCCGTCGCGCCTCCGTGAGCCCCGCTTGCGGGCCGCGTCCACCAGAATTCGCCGCATCATCTGCGCCGCGATTGCGAAGAACTGCCCGCGCGCTTGCCATTCGACGCTGGTAACGTCCACCAGGCGGATGTAGACCTCGTGGACTAACGCGGTGGCCTGCAAGGTGTTGCCCTGGGCTTCGTTTTTCAAGCAACGGCGGGCCATGACCCGCAACTCGGCATAGACATGCCCCGTGAGAAGTGCCAGGGCGCCTTCGTCCCCGCCGCGCCAGGCTCTGAGAAGGTTGGTAATTTCCGCCGTGCGTGCGTCGATGGATTGCACGTTCTCCTCAAGGCTTCAACAAATATACGAGAACGTGGCCGGTTTCGGGGAGCCATTGCCGCCCGTACTGACGGACGGAGAACAAAGTCTGACCATATCTCCTCCGAAAAGGTGGAAAACATACATGAAACGTCTGACAACTATCGCGCTAATGGTAAATCTCGCTGTCGCGAGCGCTTACGCACAACATCCCGTAGCGATGGGGTTTTCGGGAACCAGCGGAGCCAGCCCGATCAATCTAAACCAGCCCGGCACACATACCGTCGAAGAGAATGTCGCGGGAAACGGCACATTGGGTTCGTTTACCCTTCGTGACGTCAGGTCTGCGGCACTTGGTCCACAGCCCTCAACCACCTGCACGGGCCTCTTTTTTCCAAGTACATCCGGTAGCGCCGTGCTCCGCTTCGAAGATGGGAGCCTGTTGACGCTCAGCCTCACGCAGGGAGGGGACTGCATCGATTTAGTACACCAGGTGGGCCACTGTACTTTGACCTTCAGGATCACCGGAGGAACCGGCCATTTCAAAAATGCCTCGGGCGATCTTACCTATACCGAGACGGCACTGCCCGTTTTGCCCGACGCGCAGAGCAATCCCGTCTTCTTTACTGAAACCGGTGAGATCACGGGATCGATTTCCGGAGTAGCGATCAGGGGCGAGTTTAAGGACGAGTGGCATTAGGAAGACAGCTCTCTTCGATCGTCCTTCCGTCATCATTCATTGGCCCGCTTTTACGTCGCGCTGCGCTGTCAGGCTTCCGGCTTGGCGGCGCAGATCTCCAAAGCCGACGACGTGCTTTATATTGCGGCCGTGCGAACTGGCTGAATCACGCGGAGTCAGGCTAAGATCCCTTCGCCCGCGCAATGCCGCGACTCGCCGAACTGCGGCGGCGGGGGCGGATGACGCACTACTCGGAAGTTGCGCCGCCGCCCTGCCTGACTCGGGCATACTTTCGCACAACTGGGCAGGGGATAGATACCGATAGTAGTAGGGCCAATATATAGACGCTGCGCTGTTACTCGTGGGTGATCGGGTCAACTCCCCAGAGGCGGACTAGGATTCTCGGGCAAGTCGTGACCGCCGAGGAGAGGATTTGGGCCAAGCGGCAAACCTGAGTTGTAGATCGCCAGGATGGCCCGGTAAACTACGCGGCCGTGATGGAGCTCAACATGTCGGAGATGAAGCGTTCGCGGTGCGTCAAGACGATCGCGTGCGGAGCGTCTGCATACACAACCAAGCGGCCGTTGTAGATGAGGCGCGCCGTCCTCGCGCTGTGATGGCGAGAGGCGCGGTGGCATCCTTGTCTCCGTGAACAATGAGCGTCGGACGTGCGATCTTTCTGAGGTCGGCGCCGCCGGCATGCCGCTGCCGTTTCCAAGCCGATCTGATGAATGGGACAGAATAGGAAGGTGGAGCACCTGCGGATTGCGACTGCGCAGTTTGAACACCGAAGCGGTGACAAGGCGTACAACCTCGGCGTGATCCGGCAGCTGACTGAACGGGCGGCAGGCAAACACGGCGTTAGCCACGAACTTCATTGCGCCAGGCTCCTTAGTCAACAGCGATCATCCGCGGCGTCCGGAGGTCGCTCCGCGGCGCTTCACAGGTCGGCGAAAGATACGATCGCCATCCGTCACATAGAGCCACTGCAGGTTGGGACCGGCAAAGAAAACATCGGCCACGCCGCCCGTACCCGGAGATCCGATGACCTCGATTACACGACCGCTGGGGTCGCATACTTGGACACCGATTCTGGTAGCGATGTAAATGTAACCTTCCGTATCGACGGTTACGCCTCCCGCATCGATCTCGGCTCGTTCGCCGGGGATCTCTAAGCGAAGAAAACACGAGCCGTTCGTTAGAGATCCGTCCGCTTGGATCTGGAATGACCACACATTCCCGTCGCGCGAGTCGGTGACGATCAGCAAGGACTGATCGTTAGCCAGGCGCAAACCGTGCGGCCAATTGACTTCCCTGGTCACTACACGCTTCTGTCCTGCCGCATCCAGCAGCCAGACCTGATGGTTAGGCGCGTCGGAAAAATACACTTCCTTCCGTTCCGTAACCTTCAGATGATGAGTTTGCACGCCCTCGGCCAGGATCGTTTCTTGGCCGCCCGGCGCATACGCGACAATCCTCATACGATTGTGCTGCCCTGCGTACAACCGCCCATCAGGCCCAATGGCGATTCCGTGAGCGCCTCCGCTGTCTTCCTGCCAAACAGTGACCTTCCGTCGGAGTCGATCTTCCAGATGCGATTCTTTCGTGCACCGGTGAAATAAACGATGCCCGCCTCGTCCACAGCTGAATCTGCGGTGAGCTGGAAACCGCCGCGGATCCGTTCCCAGCCTCTGCCTGGTTCAAGACTGGAAGAGATCCCGCCGTGAAGCGATGTCTGCGGTTCTGCGGCGAG
>JAOAPQ010000279.1 GCA_025462965.1 Bryobacterales bacterium | reverse complement strand
GGGCCGTAGAGGTCGAGCGCTATCTTAACGACGTCGATGGCGCGAACCACCCCGGCGCAAAACCCACGCGGTTTCAGGAGATAAATCTTCTTTTCCGCGCTCGTATTGGCGGCAATCGGCTTCAGCGGCATAGAGATAGGAGCGAATGTATAAGTATAACAAACGCCTCGTTCCTGAACCGCCGGATTGTCACCGAAATGCCATTTTCCGGTGCGGAAACACTCGGCATCATGACGGTTGCTGCTGGGTCATACAGTGAAGCGTCCCTAAGCCCCACACGAGCGATGTGCAATCGATTCCCATTACTTCGCGGTCCTCGAATAATTCCGCCAAGATATTCAGCGCCAGGCGGTCGTTCGGGTCGTTGAATGTCGGCACGAGAACCATACGGTTCGCGATGTAGAAGTTCGCGTAACTGGCAGGAAGACGCTGGCCACAAAAAGTGAGCGCCTCGGGCATCGGCAGCCGCACCGAGCGCACCGGATAGCGCGCCAGAATCGCCTCGTTTTCTTTGAGAATGGCGTAGTTCGGGTCCGCCGGATCGTCTTCGGTCGCAATGACGACCGTTTCGCGGTTTACGAAGCGGGCAAGATCGTCGATATGCCCGTGCGTGTCGTCGCCCACGATGCCGTTCCTGAGCCAGAGAACGCGTTCTACCCCGAGAAATTCCGCCAGAGCATGCTCCAGGTCCTCGCGTGTCAACTGCGGATTGCGCGCCTGAATCGGGCTCAACAGGCATTCCTCGGTCGCAAGCGCCATCCCGGCGCCGTTTACGTCGATCGCGCCGCCTTCCAATACAATGTCGGGCCGCCATGTTTGCATCCCAAGCCGTTCCGGAATAGCGGCGCCTGCTGCTTCATCACGGTCGAAATCCTGGTACTTCGCCCAGGCATTGAATTTCCACTTCACCGCCGCCGCTTCGCCGCTCGAGCCTTTCACGAAAAGCGGACCGTAGTCACGGATCCACACGCGGTCGGTCGGGTAACGGTAGAACTCCACCGCGGGCATTACCGCGCCCACCTTGCGCAGCATCCCGCGCGCGCGTTGTTCCTGTTCCGCCGAATCGACCAGGATGCGCACGCGCTCGACTGCGGAAAGCTTGCGCACGATCTCCGCGTAGACCCACGGAATTGGCGTGAATCGCCCGGGCCAGTCCAGCCGGTTATGCGGCCATGCGATCCATGTTGCCTCGTGCCGTTCCCATTCGGCGGGCATGCGAAAGCCGAGCGCGCGCGGCGTCAGGTTGTCCGTCATCACACCAGCATTCGGTTGACGATCGGTCCGTAGGCATCGATCCGACGATCGCGCAGGAACGGCCAGTTGCGGCGTGTCTCGTCCATCTGGCGCGGATCGCATTCGACGATAAGGATCTCTTCCTCGTCATGCGTCGCTTCCGCGAGTATGCGTCCGAAGGGATCGGAAACGAACGAAGCTCCCCAGAACTCAAGCCCATGATCGGGCGGACCCTCGAAGCCGACGCGATTGACTGCCGCGACATAAATGCCGTTCGCGATCGCGTGGGAGCGCTGGATGGTACGCCAGGCATCATGCTGCGCCGCGCCGAATTCGGCCTTTTCCGAAGGATGCCACCCAATGGCGGTCGGGTAGAAGAGTATGTTCGCGCCGCCCATGGCCGCAAGGCGCGCAGCTTCCGGGTACCACTGGTCCCAGCAGACCAGCGTCGCGATACGGCCGAATTTCGTGTCGAATGTGCGGAAGCCGAGATCGCCGGGCGTGAAATAGTATTTCTCGAAGTACAGCGGATCGTCCGGAATGTGCATTTTCCGGTAGATGCCGAGAAGCGCGCCATCGGCGTCGATTACCGCGGCGGTGTTGTGATACAGGCCGGCGGCGCGGCGTTCGAACAGCGAAGCGATCACCACGACCCCGGCATCCCTCGCCGTAGCGGTCAGGCGCTCTGTCGAGGGACCGGGGATTGACTCGGCGAGGTCGAAGATACGCGCGTCTTCTTCGCGGCAGAAATACTGCGACCGGAACAACTCCTGGAGACAGACGATCTGCGCTCCTTTGTGCGCCGCTTCGCGGATTCGTGTTACTGCCTTTTCGAGGTTCTCTTCCGGGTTCGTCGAGCAACTCATCTGCACGAGTCCAACGCGGAATTTTGGGTCGGTCACCACTCTCATTGTACGATCACAGGGAGTGGCAAACCCCCGCATCGTGGCCGTTTTCTTGACACTGGGAAGCCTCTGTTACGCGGCTGAAACGTGGGTCGTCCGGGCTGGACAGCGCGATCCGGGTGCTGTGGAAGAATTGCTTGAGCGCGCCGCCAGGACCGGAGCACGCGTGTGGCGGGATGGCGATCGGTTCTTAGTAGCGGGTGCCCTTGGCGATTGGCCGCGTGAAATGGGCGTCGCCGTGGAACCGTTAGCCGGGCTGCCGCCGGAAGGCGCAATCCGGACAACCGACTTCGCGCCGCAGGGGTCGGTGCGCGGAACCGGTTCCGTTGTCATGCTCGATCATGCGGAGAACGGCACGTTCCTCGGCACCTCCTTCCTGTTGGACCGCGTGGAAGGCGTAGCGTGGGCGGCGGATGGAACCGTGGTGCTCGATAGCGCTTACGCCGGAGGGTCCAGCGCGCGAGCGCTAAATTTCGCGCGGCAATTCAACTTGCGTGCGACCCTGGTGGAAAGCGCGCGTCCGGCGTACGAACTGAAGCGGCCGCGCCTTGGGCTTGCCGCGCGCGACGCCTGGGTGGCGCGCCTTTTCGAACGCTACTCCGTGCCTTACACGTCCGCAACGGGTGGCGGCTGGCGCGAGAAGTTCGACACCGTCGTGATCGGGACCGGAGAAGACATCGAACTTTCAAATCAGTTCGTGCTGGGCGGGGGTACGGTGGTCCGCTTGCCCTCGGTTATGGGCGGGGAGTTCACTAGGGCGACGTTCGAACTGAGCGAGCCCGTAGCGTTCGGCATGCCCCGTGTGGAATGGGTTCGGTCCGCGACCGAAACCCTGTCGCGCGGGAGGGTCATTGCTCGTTTCGAGCAATCGGGCCAAGCAGCGATAGCCGAGGAGGCTTCCGGCAAAGGTCGCGTGATTTCGTTCGCCTTCCAGCCGGATACCTACGCGACCTGCAGGCTGCTCTTGAACGCCGTGTATTTGGGATCGGCGCGGCGGTTGTGACCAACACGCTGGTGTTGTTCGATATCGATGGTACGCTGGTGCGCCGCGCGGGACCGCAGCATCGCGATGCTCTCGCGGAGGCGATCCGGAAGACCACGGGATTAGATACAACCACGGATGGAATCCCGGTTCACGGGATGCTCGATCAGGACATTCTGACGCAAATGCTGCTTCGCGCCGGTATGTCTAATGCCGCGATCGCGCGCGCAATGCCGGCCATTCATAACGAAGCCGAGCGCGTGTATCTGCGAACGTGTCCGGACATCCGGCGGAAGACGTGCCCTGGCGTGCGCAGCTTGCTCCACCGGCTCAGGAGGCGCCACATTCCCCTCGCGCTGGTGACGGGAAATCTGACGCGCATTGGATGGAAGAAGCTGGAATGCGCGGGTCTGGCCCAGCACTTCGCATTTGGCGCATTTGCGGAGATGGCGAAGACGCGCGCAGGGTTGGCGCGAATTGCGATCCGCATGGCGCGGGAGCAGGGCGCGGTTGGAAAAGACGCGGTGATCGCGTTGGTTGGAGATGCCCCCAGCGATATCCTGGCCGCGCGGGAGAACGGAATAAGATCGATCGCGGTGAGCACGGGAATCTCGACTGCGGAGGAACTGCGCGAGCACTCGCCCGATGTTCTCCTGCCCGATTTAACTCACTTCAAGTGGGAGTTGTTGGAAGGACGTTAATCCGGTCAGCAGTCTGTTTCGCGAGCGCAATGCAATCGGGGATGCCGACACCGTGGTAAGCGTTCCCGATTAAGTGCAGTCCCTTCGTGCGCGAGACTTGCGCTTCGATGGCTGCGATCCGTCCTGTGTGCCCGACGCTATACTGCGCCAGGGAATCAGGCCACACGTATGACCGTATGAACACAGGCTCTGCCGTGATGCCCATG
>JAOAPQ010000165.1 GCA_025462965.1 Bryobacterales bacterium | reverse complement strand
TCTCCCGCGTAAGCTCCCGCTACCGCATCGGAAGGGAGGTTCCCTCCGGTTGCCCGAGTCTTCCAGCGCTTGAACGCCCGAATGTATTCGCGCTGGAACGAATCGTAGGGGGTCGATTCCTTCTGGGCGCCGAGTTCCATGGTTTGAAAAACCACCCCGAAGCCTTGATGATCGGCGGCCTGATTTACATCCCACATGAATTGCAGCAACTGATTGGGCGGGACTGCGGGAAACGGATCGCCAACAACATACTTTCCAAGGTCGGTATGTAACTTTCGCAGCAGCTTCAGATCGGAGGGCTTCTTATAGCCCTCGGGCTCCACCACCGAAAGGTTGGCCGGCAGAAGCGTATCGAAGAGTTCGTCGTCCCGCTCAAACCAGGCCCCAAGCTTGATGTTTTTCAGTTGGTGCGCATCGACGCTACGGAACAGGAACTCAGCCGCGGCAAACTCCGCAAACTCGTCCGCGTGCGGCATCGTGGCGGACTTGTCGCAGCGATTCCCCATTGAAAAATGCGCGATCAGGTGTTGACTCTTGAGAAGCCGCACGTAAAACCACACGGGAACCCTGGGATCGCCCCGTGCATCGTCATAGTAGAGCCAGATCTCGATTTCAAAATGCGTGGCCAAGTTGTTCTTGCGCTTTAGCGTGAGCCCCACTGTCGATTGCATCGCGGGGGTTGCCCTGACCGTGCCCCCGTTGATGTCCGTCGCGTCCGTACCTTTCATCAGGTTCCCGATCGTCGTCTCCATCGTTCGCCATTTGCCGCTGCGATTGAAACGGTAGTTCATCGGCACAATGTTCTTCGTGTCATCGAAGCCCCTCAGCTCCAGCGCCACAAGATGACCGCGATCAAACTGCTTCATTTCCAGGATGTCGTCATAGGGCGTCATCCCGGGCAGAGTCAGTTTCACTTCGAGTGTCGACAACGATGGCGGCGGCGTCGTTCGATTGCCGACCGCCTTCGGTCTTATCGATCCCGTGATCGTCAACTGCCGCCGCACCTGCGCCGCCTGCCCCGGCACGAGTTGATGCCGCACCTTTAAGTGGTCAACCGTCTCCTCGATTACGTCCGCGCACGTTGCGCACAGGTCTATCGTCAACGCCCCTCTGCACACCGAGCAGCCTTCGCACTCGGCGCAAACACTGCGGATGCATTTGTCGCCATGGCATGTCGATGTCCGCTTATGTTCCGGGCCGCAAATCGCGGTGCAAACATCCAACCCGCAATGCGGACACTGTGCTCCGGAGCCCGGACACATCCTGTGCCCTTCTAAATCCTCGAATTCCTGATGATCCGCGTTCCGCCCCGGCAGGCCGCAAGTGGCGCACATGCGTCCGTTTCCGAGGCAAACTGCTTGCCCATTCCCGTCGTTCCCGAGCACCGCGTGCGGAGCGCCGGCCGCTGTGCGATAGTTAGCCTGGCATCCCGGACACTGCCTCCCATATGCGCCGCAGCAAGGCTGCATCGCGGCGTCGGGCCCGTAGTAAGGATGCGGCGGACCCGCTGTATTGCGGTAAATCGCGCCGCACCCCAGACACTGTCCGCCATTTCCCGAACAACACGGCTGGGATGCCCGATCGTTGCCATAGACCGCATGCGGGGCGCCGTTCGAGTTCCGGTAAGGCTCCCCGCAGCCCTGGCAGCGGGCTCCGTTCTGAGCACAGCAAGGCTGCATCGCGGCGTCGGGCCCGTAGTAAGAATGCGGCGGACCGTTCGTATTGCGGTAAATCGCGCCGCATCCCGGACACTGCCCGCCATTTGCCGCGCAGCAGGGAAGAAATCCCGGGGCGAGCCCAAGATATCCATGTGGCGCGCCATCTGCGTTGAGGTAGTTCACGCCGCAGCCCTGGCACCGCCCGCCACTTATGGCGCAGCAATGCTGGCCTGCGTTATTCGTCCCGTAATAGGGATGCGAAGGACCGGCGAGATTCCGGTACGGCTGTTGGCATCCTTGGCAGCGTGTCGCATTCTGCGCGCAACACTGCTGGCCAAACGAATCCAGCCCGAAGTGGGAATGTGTCGCACCCCATTGGGTTCGATAGACTTCCCCACAGCAGCACACGGCCCCATTCTGCGTGCAACAAACGTTATTCCAGCCGTCCTGGCCCAGAATCACGTGAGGAGGAGGATCAAAGGCGTTGTAAGTCAGGTTGCAACCATTGCAATGGGCGTGGCGCGCAATGCAATGTTCGCATCCCAGCAACAGGCAGATCGCGCAGGAATCCGGCTCGCTGTCTGACCGGCGGCAGTTCGGGCATACGGCAAAGGCCTCCCGGCCGCGCTTGTTATTCGGGTACAGGCCGCGCTTCTCCGCTTGCCGGAACCTCATCCCAGGCATCCTTGTCGAGCTTGGGAAAACTGATGCGGCAGCTTCCTGGATTCTCGATGTTTTCGAGCCTTGCGAACCCGTTTTCGTCCAGATACCCGCCTGCGGGAGCGCCGTCGGGAAGAATCACCTTATATTCTTCCCAGGGGACCGGTTGCCCGTCGTCACCCACCAGTTCGATTTCGAGCCAGTGGACTTTCTGCTTCTTCGGCAGCGGACATTTCGTAACTGCCGAACCAACGGGAGTCACCGGCCCACTTCCTCCCCGTCCCAAGAGGAAGCCCAATTCCGGTAGCGCTCCGCCTTGGTTGCGCTTTCCGTTCCGTAAGTCGTCAGAATCGCCAGGGCCTGGACCGGTAGTTTTCGGGGATCCGCTTCGTTCAATCCCCCGGGAATGTGTTGGCAAGTCGCTTCGATAAAGGTTGCGACGTCGGGTTCCGCCTCCAATCCGAAGTGGCGCGCGGCTTGAACGCCAAGATGGACCTGATTTCGCAGCCACGATTCGTCCCGGTCGACTTTGGGTAGCAGAATCTTCAGCATCCTCTGCTCAAAGTCCCGAAGGCGCGCCGCCTCAAACAATCGCATCTGCTCCTCTCGGATTATAATCATCGATTTAATTTTTTGAGTTTACTCGACTTCTGCCAGCGTCAACACCAAAGTGCGAAAGTTCAGAACCACTCGTGATAGCCCAAAATGGCCTTGATAAAAGGAGCATACTGCCTTCCACACACGCCGGCTGGCGGGGCCGTGATTTCGGGGACCGGTGCAAGGACGCCGTTACGCTACACTCCTATTGATCGCGGAATCCTCCATCGAAAGGCGTGAAACTTCATGTCAACATCCGATCGCCACTGCTCTCGTTTTGCTCGTCAATCGCTTTTGCGGAAAGCCGCGCTGGGAGTCCTCTCGCTGGCGTTCCCGGCCGCGCTCCTCGCTCAGTCGGTGCCGCCCGCGCTCGAGTCGCCCCCTGCGCGTCCGCCCCAGACGGGCCCAAACGGGGAGAAGTTCGTCGGCATGCCCAAGTTTCACGACCCAGCTCCTTACGATATCAACGAGCACACCGGCTACAAGCAAATCTTCGATGGCAACAGCTTCAACGGATGGGACGCCGACCCCACAATCTGGCGCGTCGAAAACGGCGTCATGGTAGGCGAAACATTGGAGAGTAAGCCAAAGGGGAATAACTACATCGTCTATCGAGGCGCTAAGACGCGCGACTTTGATTTGAAGCTCCAGATGAAGATCGAAAAAGGCGGTGGCGGCGGCATTCAGTACCGCAGCGTCACCGGCGTACCGTGGACACGGGCACAGCCAAAAGGCCAGCCGCCTTATGACCTCAAGTTCATGATGACCGGTCCGCAGGCGGACTTCTGGTTCCCGGTGAGTGCGCAGACGGCGGCGCACACCGGCCAGTGGTACTCCGAAAACACGATGCAGGGCATTCTCGCGTATCGCGGCCAGGTCACGCAGGCGCTGCCCGGTGAGACCAACCGGCTTGTGGCCGCCATCGGCGAAAAGCAGGCCCTCGGCGGCTATGTGAAGGTCAACGAATGGAATGACTACGAGATCATCGCGCGTGGCGGCGTGATGATACACATTATGAACGGCCAGTTGATGGCGGCCTTCATCGATGACAACAAGGACTCAGTCAATAACCAGCCTGGACTCATTGGCTTCGAGATCGAAAGCCAGCCGTGCAAGATCTCCGTGCGCAATATCTGGCTCCGTACGTTTGACTAGAGCATTTTCACTATTGCCAGGGTTTCGCGCAACTGAAGTTCGCCGCCTCGTCGATGCTGCCGCTACCTTTGTACTTGGCCACCTCCGGATACGCGCATAAAGGACGGGTCCGCACCACCTTGCCCTGCACCACCCTCGCCGCTTCGATCCGCGCTGGAGCCTTGGCCTCCTCCACCCACTTGAGCAGCGGGGTCGTCGCGTCGAACTGGCTGGTCCCGACACCCCCGCCGCAGTGGAACATCCCAGGGACCATAAAGAGCCGGAAGAAGTCCCCGGTCGAATCCCCCATCGTTGCCAGCACGCGCTCGTAATACTCCACGCCCATCCTGGCGTTCAACTGCGGGTCCGCCCACCCGAAGTACATCAGCAACTTGCCGCCGTGTTTGCGGAATGCCTCTAAATCGGTGTCGTTGGCATCGATGATCTGGCGGAACTCCTCCACCTTCGCTGGAGCACTGTCGATGTCGAACGACCGGAACGCCTCTACCGGATCGTCGTCCACCTTGCCACCCAGTACGGCCGGCGCCACAAAACGCAGGAAATTGTAGCCGTAGGAAGTCCACGCGCCCGGACCCTTGGGACCATCGATTTCCTGCCCGATCCAGCCGCTCTGTCCGTTCGGCCCAGCCACCTCCGCCCCGACGGGCCAGCCGGGAAAGAACCTCTTGCCCTGGCTCATCACATCGCCGTAGATATGTTCGAGCGCCTTGATTTGATCGGCTGTGAAGCAGTCCGGGCCATCGGCTCCCGTGCACCGGGGCAGGTCGTTGGCGGGCTTGAAATCGCAGCGCCGGGGATCGTCGATCAAGCCGTCCTTTAACCCGTCCTTGGCGTCGCACTGGTCATACACGGACTTCGCCAGCAGCCCCAGTTTCGAAGCCGGGAACGGATTCGCGTTCATCCCCTGTATCCAGTAGGCCCGCGACAGATGAGTGGCGGTCTGATACAAACCTGGAGCCCCGGCGATAATGCCGTCGAAATCATTGGGGAAGCGTTGGGCGAGGGTCAGTCCCTGACGCCCGCCCTGCGAACAGCCTTCGTAATACGACTTCTGCGGATTCGCGCCATAGTAAGACTTCGCCATGAGCTTCGCGGTTTCTGCAGTGAGGTGCAGCGACCGGAAGCCGAAATCGAGCAGTTCCTGCCGGTTGAGCGCAAAGCTTGCGCCGGGTTCCATGGCGGCGGAGTGCCCCGTGTCCGTCGAAGCGGTGACGAAACCGGCCTTTAAGCCTCGCGCGGCAGTCGCCAGGCGCCCCGGAGCTTCAAAGGATTCTCCCGCCCAGCCGCCGTTGCCGAACATGTAGAGGCGTCCGTTCCACGCCGCCGGCAGTTTGACTTCGATGTTCAGAGCCGGCTGGATGAAGATCCGCACCCGGCAATGCTCTGGTGCCGCGGCGGTAGCGGCGACAACACTCGCGCTCACGACAGAGTACTCAAAGCTCGTCAGACTCCGCAGGTCTCCGCACGTGATAGTGGGCTTGCCGGTGGGGGCGGGGATCGCCCAGTCCCGCAGCGGAAGCACTTGCGCGGACGCCGCTGCTGCACAGAACAGGGGCAAAAGTAGATTGAGGGTCGACATGAACTTTCGAGTCACACGAAGCTCTGAGTCTATCGCAAGCCCGCTTTCGTGATACACCACAAGTCACCCATATGGCCGGCGAAGTCTCCGTATTGTTGCCAGGCCTTTCCCGCTCTACGCGCGGCAGGCAAGCCTCGACGGGAAAGGATGAGATCTCCGTTGTTACCGGCGCTCGACGTGGAGCCGATCTCACGTATACAGCAGTTCTTCGTGCGGTTTCTGAAACGGCTGCGAAAACCAGAAGGAATACTGCGTGGCGCCATGTTTTCGATAGTGGTCCACGCGATCTTTCGCCTCGGCAACTGTTGGAATGTGTCCCGCCTGAATCCACCACAGCGCATACGAAGGCTGGGTGGCCTTCTCGAACCACTCGGCGCGGCGTTTGAAGTATTCGAGATGATGCGAATTGTACACGTAGCTTCGTAACGAATCAATCGATTCCCAAACGGACATGTTTACCAATTCGAACGGATCTTCGGAATAGACGATATCCGTTGCGTTGCCGGAATCGGACTGCAGCCGCCAGATAAAGCCAGGAGCGGCTTCCGCCAGCGCATTGATCGGATCGAGATTCGCTTTGAACTCCGCCATCACTGGCGAATCCATGGGGGCGAGTATGCGCCCGATGTTGACTTGAGCCAAGTGCATATATTTCGTAGATTGTCGCATGCGGAATTAGCCCGGTTGGCAGGGCTTTGCGTGTGGCACCTCGATTAGGCCCCGAAGAGTCCGGATATCCGGAATGTGGGTCCGAGTTGACGACCACAGCAAGTGGAATTCCGGAATCGCCGTTCTCTGGGACCAACTTCCGGTTAAGCCGACCATCCAGGAGCAGGTTTCTGATGACGGTACGTGGCCGAACTCAAGCGACCAATGCATAGGTGAGGGCAAGAAGAGCTACGGTCAGCAGCACAATGCGGACGCGATGGAGGGAGTCCCACTTCTTATGATCGTCTTTCCAGTTGTGTGTCGGCGCCGCTTTGTTCAAGGAAGCGATGCGGTCGTTGATGGGCACAAGCATCCCGATGCTAAAGACAATGACGCCCGCCCAGATCAGTGTCGCCGTGAGCAGAGGGACAAGGGCAGCCTGATGGCGATGCAGGAACGACTCCAGCGTGAGAAGCGCCAGGCACAAGCCATACCACACAGGCATCACCCGACCCAGGGAGCGCGCGAGAATAGACAAACCCTGCGCTTGCGGACCGCTCTCCAAGTGCCAGACAGCAGGATTGACAAACGCCGAAAGGGCCAGTTCATTGCCTACCATCAAACCCGCGAAAGTGATCGTAATTGTGTCCAGAAGGTGCATCTTCCACTCCTGGCTAACTGATTCGTGCCAAGCGGACAGCGACGCAAGAGTTTGTACTGACTAATTTGTCAGTTCGAGCGATAATGGCAAGCGTATGCCGGTTTCCAAGAAAGAGGTTTCGCCTTGCCCGATCGACTCGATGCTGTCTGTGATCGATGGGCGATGGAAAGGCACGATCCTATGGCGGCTGCTCGGCGGGCCGATGCGAACGAGCGAACTGAGGCGAAGCATACCAGAGATGACGGAGCGGATGCTGATCCGGCATCTGCATGAAATGGTGGAGGATGGGATTCTTTTGAGGCATGACAAAAAGAGCGTTCCGCCACACGTCTGCTATTCGATTTCACCGTACGGCATGACGCTCGCGCCGGTGCTCCAGAAGATCTGTGATTGGGGGCGGAAACACCAGGCCCGGCTCAAGAGGAAAACGAAATGTCTAGCTTGAAATTTACGGAACTTGCGCAGCGGCTGCAGTCGATCGCGCAGGCGGGCCGCAGCTTTCCAATGTCCAGGTTTGCCGACCACTCGGAACCAGGTCAACGCCAAACTGCTCACTCTCCGATAGCGGGATTTTCCGTGAGCAGACGACCGAAACATCTGAGCAGGCATGTAGCCTGCAATCCCGCGGGGGGATCCCGCATCAAAAGCGCATGAGTCAAGATTCTTCGATGCAGTTAGCCGCTCAGGACTTCGTAAATGCATTGGGTATCCAGACGCACTCGGATACGGCGAACAGTTTGAGACAATTATCGCAGAGTGGCGTTCAGCGCTTAAGAAGTGATGGCCGTCCCTTAACGTACTTTATTGTCCGTTTTCTGAAGGGACCCCGGGAGGAGAGGCCTTCAGCGCTCCGATCGCAGAGCTGAAGAGCGCTACCTATCACGCTCGGAGCGTGATGGCGGAGGTGGGCAAAGATGCGCGGTTTCAGAACTGGAAGTCGATCTCCATCATGATCTTTCTCGGAATCGTGCTCGGTGCGACCGGCTGCTATTACTGGTTCGTCCGCGATCTCAACCAGATCAATGATCGGCTCGATACCATCCAGCAGCAGCTCACGCT
>JAOAPQ010000223.1 GCA_025462965.1 Bryobacterales bacterium | reverse complement strand
AGGCTGACATTCTGCTTGGTAGTCTGGAAGAGTTCGGCAATCTCTGCCTGGGTGAGCCAGACGGAGCCATCGGCGAAGCGGAGTCGTATGCGGGCAGCACCGTCTTCCGTGTTGTAGAGAATAATCTTGCCGTTGCTCATCCGACCTCCTCGGTGTCAAGCTGCATCGAAGCCAAGCTCCGCTAGACAGATTCCGCAACGCCACTGCAACGTCGAGCTGCTCCTCTTCTTCGGCGATGTCTACATAGCGCGAGATGTTCAAGTTGAAGGCGTTGGCTCGGATGGCTTCGCAGAGTTGTGCACTTGGCTGTCCAAACACCGTCCAGCGAAACGACATTACCATAAATGTTGGGCATTTCAGCGACCGCCCAGATACCTTAGCCCTAACTATTCGAGATAGTAAACTTCTGCGTCGCGGCGGACGCGCGGCAATGGCCGTATTTCTTTTTTTTAACGAAATTCTTCCCCCCGGTTAGCTCTCCCCGCGAACCGCGACCGAATCCATCTAGGCATACCCGTAACCGTCCGGTAGAACAACCGCAGCAGAAACCCCGCGGCAACGAACACCGCCAGCAGCACCGGAATCGCGATCAAAGGATGACTCCATGCCAGGACCAGCAACGACACAACCCCCACGTCTTCGCCGATGCTGATTAGAGAGTGAGTCATCGGTTCTGGAACGGTATGCGCCGCAAGTCGCGCGCCCATCTTCGTCGAGTGTGTCGCCAGCGCAATTGACCCGCTGAGAAGAACGGCCGCCGTGCGGGCCACAGGGTCCAGATGACTACCCGCCTGCGCCGCCAGAAGCGCCGCACCCAGCGGGCGTATAAATGTGTGGATCGCGTCCCAAAACGGCGTGAAGAAAGGAACCTTATCGGCGACGAACTCAGCCGCGTAAAGCACTCCCGCGATTGCCAGGATTACCGGATGTCCCAGCACGCTCAGTTCGGGAGGCAGGCCGCTGATCCAGCCGTAGCGAATTCCAAGACCGAGCGTTAGAACAGTCGCGTAAAGGTTGACACCGGACGCGAGCGCCACCCCGAGGATGCCGGAGAACGTGGGCACTCGACAATCTTCTCACGCGCTATCCGAACACAATCTCCGCAATCACCAGATCCGGCATCGCCTGATTCCAGCTCTCCGGAATGTCGTCGAAGTTCAAGTGAAAGCTTTTCGTGGCGCCCGGCGCCAGCGGACCCGTCCGCGCGCCCGTCACCGTCACCCGCTCGCGCTTGATCGGCCGTCCATACACATCGTGGAAAACGCAGTTCACCCGGATCGCATCCACCGTCCGGCCGCCCTTATTCGTAATCTTCCCCGAGATCTCCGTCACCGAAATCTTCGCGAAACTGTCCGCCGCCTGCATCCCGACATCGCTCAGCGCCAGGTTCTGAAGATACTGTTTCGCCTCCGCTGTGAGCACCGGTTCGGCGGGAGCCTTCGCTTTGGGGTAAAGAAAAAATCCCGCTACCCCAAACGCAATTAAAACCGCGAAAACAATCGGGATCTTGCTACCGCCCACCGACCGTCATCTCCTGAATCAACACCGTCGGCGACGCAGTCGAGCCCCGGAACTCCAGATCGCTCGCCGCTTCCATTCCCATAAGCATCTGCTGCAGCGTGCTCGCGATCGTCACCTCGGAAACCGCGAATGCCAACTCGCCGTTCTCGATCCAAAGCCCCGCGGCGCCCTGGGAATAATCGCCCGTCGCGATGTTCACGCCCGAACCGATCAGTTCCGTCACATAGAAACCGTTCGCCACGGACTGAATCAACTCACGCGCGCTCCGCGAGCCCGCCTCCAGATAGAAATTTCCGGGTCCCACACCGGCGTTCCCCGTAATTCCGCGCGACGCGTTCCCTGTGGTCTTCATGCCCAGCTTGCGCGCCGAATAAATGTTCAGCAGATAATTCCTGAGCAAGCCCTTCTCAATGACAGTGGTCCGGCGCGTCGGTATGCCTTCATCATCGAAAGGCGACGTCCCGAACAGTCCCGGAATCGTCCCATCGTCGACAATCGTCACGTTCGCGGCGGCCACCTGCTCCCCCAGCTTTCCAGCCAGGAACGACGACTGCCGATAGATCGACCGCCCTTCCACGGCATCGAAGATGTTGCTCAGGATAGATCGCGCCGTACGCGGTTCGAAGATCACCGGCACGCGCTGCGTCGCCACCTTCACCGCGCCCAGCCGCCGCAGCGTTCGTTCGGCCGCAATCCGCCCCACGTCTTCCGGTTTCTCCAGATCCGCGAATCCGCGCGCGCTGTGGAACCAGTAATCGCGTTCCATCGCCTCGCCCTGCTTCGCGACCGGCACCGCGCTAATTGAGCAATGGCTCGACCGGTACTCGCCCGCGAAACCGCGCGAATTCGCGAACACGCGACGTCCCAGATGCGAATCGAACGAGGCGCCTTCCGAATTCGTGATCCGCGGATCGAAGGTCAAAGCGGCATTCTCCGCCCGCTTCGCCATCTCGATCTTCACACCGGTCTCCAGCCGCTCGACGTCCGCGTTGTAAAGCCGCAGATCGCCCGGAATCGACCCGTATTCACTCTCGTCCGCCAGCCCGGCGAATGGATCTTCCGTTGTCACCGCGGCCAACTGCATGGCTCCCGCGACCATTTGGCTGATGCCTTCCGGCGTCAGGTCCGACGTATATGATGACCCTGTGTGCTGCCCCAGGAGTATCCGCAGGCCGGCTCCGCGCGAACCAGCTTCCTTCAGGGTTTCCACTTCCCCCAACCGCACCTGCGCTGAAAACTCGTTGCCCTCGGAGATGGTGCACTCCGCATCCGTCGCGCCGGCCGCGAGCGCCTGGCGCACCACATCCCTCGCTAAATCGATCAAGCAGTTCCACCTACGGTCATTCGGTCAATCTTCACCGTCGGAATGCCCACGCCGACGGGCACGCTCTGTCCTTCCTTGCCGCACACGCCGATGCCTTCATCCAGCTTCAGGTCGTTCCCTACCATGCTCACGTACTTCATCGCCTCGGGGCCATTGCCGATCAACGTTGCGTTGCGCACCGGCCGCGTCAGCTTGCCGTTCTCGATCAGATAACTCTCCGAAGCCGAGAACACGAAGTTGCCGCTCGTGATATCGACCTGCCCGCCGCCGAAGTTCGCGCAATAAAGGCCTTTAGGAACCGAGCGGATGATCTCCTCCGGATCGCTCTCGCCCGCCAGCATGAAGGTGTTCGTCATACGCGGCATCGGAATATGCTCATAGCTTTCCCGCCGCCCATTGCCTGTCGCGGTTGCGCGGGTGATCCTGCTCGAAAGCTGGTCCTGCAGATATCCCCGCAGAATGCCCTTCTCGATCAGCACGTTCCTCTGGGTCGGGTTGCCCTCATCGTCCACGTTCAACGACCCGCGCCTGCTGGCTATGGTTCCGTCGTCGATCACCGTGCAGAGCGGGCTCGCCACCTGCTGCCCGATCCGTCCGGTGAACGCCGACGTTCCCTTTCGATTGAAATCGGCCTCCAGGCCGTGACCTACCGCCTCATGCAGCAGCACGCCCGGCCATCCCGGTCCCAGCACCACGACCGATTCGCCCGCTGGCGCCTCTACCGCGTCGAGTTGCACCACAGCCTGGCGTGCCGCCTCCCGCGCAAAGTGCTCCGGCGTCTTCTCGTTCAGGAAAAATTCCAGCTCCACGCGCCCGCCGCCGCCCGCGTGCCCGTGCTGCGGCGCGCCGCCGTTCTGTCGCGCGAGCGCCGATACACTCAGCCGCGCCATTGGTTGCCGGTCGTAATTTAGAACGCCGTCGCTGTTGGCGACCAGCACATGACGCAAGCTGTCCGCATAGGTTGACTGCACTTGAAATATGCGCGGATCGTAGTCGCGCGCGGCTTTCTCGGCGCGTTTCACGAGGTCCACGCGCTCCATGAAGCCAGTCTCGTTGGGCGCGGTCAGCACAGGATACAGGTTCCGCTTCTGTCCTTCGGAAAGCGGGGCTTTCTCCACCTTCGCCGGACCGGCAGCGATGCATGCCGCCACCTTGGCGGCTTTGCGGATCTTCTCCGGGCTTAGGTCGTCGCTATACGCATAGCCCGTCCGCTCCCCTGAAATCACCCGCACGCCAACGCCGAGCGAAACTCCCTGCGTCGCCGACTTAACGATCGATTCATCCATCGCGATCATGCTGGTCGCGAGGTATTCAAAATAGATGTCTGCGTAATCTCCGCCTTGCGAGAGCGCGTCGCTTAGATAGCTCTCCAGGTCCTTCGTACGCAGCCCGAACTTGGACGCAAAAAACGAGTCCGAAAAGGCCATACCTCTACGTTAACAGGTACGGTGAAACCAATTTAATAGGCCTTTCACGGTTGGTTAATAGTCGCCTGCGTCTCATGAAGTGAAGGCGAAACAAGAACGCCTCGGAAAAGGAAAATCAAAAGCCATGAAAAACATCGTCTCGGGCCTTCTCGGCCTCACGCTCATCCTCGGAACCGCGGGGCTCACGTTCGCCGCGCAGGACACCACTGCTCCGAAGTCTGCCGACTCCACAACCACGACCCCCAAGAAGGTCAAGAAGCATAAGAAGGCAGCGAAGACGGCCGCTCCGGCGCCCGCTCCCGCAGCTTCCACCCCTCCCGCGGCGAAGTAACTTTCGATGCGGACTCCCGGGGCTGGCGCGCATCGTCGCCAGTCCCGGTCGTTACTGAATAACTAACGTATGGACCCTTCCAGCCTGATCACGAGCAAAAAGCGGCTGGAAGAAATGGAAGGTGGGAAATCGCAAAAAAAAGAAGCAACCCTAGTGGGGCTGCTTCTCTTCCGAAAGGCCGGAATCGTCCGAAAGACCGGACTCGCCTAACAGACCCAGGTCTTCGTCGGGCCGATAGGCCAAACTGTAATCGATGTCGTCATCCAGATTTCGAGGCCCGGTTCTTTCCGGACCGGTTTTCCGCTCGAGCCGCTTAGCAGCCTTCTCTTTTTGCCTGTCCTGCCGAGCGAGTTCCTTCTGGCGTTTTTGAAATGTAGTGCTTGATCTTCCAGCCATAGAATTCTCCCTTGCTTATAAATCGGCGCATCTAGCGCCGTTAAATTTACCATCTTGGCTCGCGCCGTTGTCTACCGCCACCGCCCCCGCCATGCCCGCCACGGTCCCCACCGTAGCCGCCGCGATCTCCGCCCCCGCCGCCAAAGCCGCCGCGTCCGCCGCCACCAGCGGGACGTCCACTCCCGCCGCCTTCCGTCTTCGGACGCGCTTCATTTACATTCAGGGCGCGCCCTCCGAGATTGGTTCCATTGAGAGCGGCAATTGCCCGCTCTGCTTCCGCCTCATTGGCCATTTCGACAAAAGCGAATCCACGTGAACGGCCGGTATCGCGGTCGGTCTTGATGCTCACGCGGTCAACTGCTCCATACGCCTCGAATAAGGAACGTATCTGATCTTCGGTTGCGCCGAAATCCAGGTTCCCGACGAAAATATTCTTCATGTAATCTCCCTTCGCGATTTGAAAGCGGGCTAGTCGAGGCGAAACTAGGGATGGGAACCCTCCCCTGATGAGTCAGCCGGGCGTTTGCGGGCCAGTCAAATACATCTTTACAATATCAGATTTGGTAAACTAGCTGCAATCGCTTTGACGGTGGGCACTTACCTCGCCCTGTGCCGCCTGGAACACAGCCAGCAGCATAGCGTCCGTCAACCGCCCCGTCGACGTGTTTTGCTGGCTCGGGTGATACGAACCGATCAGCGTCGGCTCCCCAGCACCCGTTCGATGAGCCAGATTATGTCCGAATGCGAACTCGCCGGGCCGGCGCCCGATGGCACGCAAATATCCGTCGAACGCGATCCTCCCCAGCGCCACCACTACTCGCAAATCGGTCAACAGCTTTAGCTCCTCGCGCAGCCAGTGCCGGCACTCCCGGATCTCCTCCAGCAGCGGCTTGTTATCCGGCGGGGCGCAGTGGTTGGTACAGGTGATCCAGGCGTCCCGCAGATATAATCCGTCGGATGCATCCCGGCTCTCCGGCTGCGAAGCGAACCCGGTCTCGTGCATCGCCCGGTACAGGAAATCTCCCGAACGATCTCCCGTGAATACCCGGCCCGTCCGGTTCGCCCCATGCGCCGCCGGAGCCAGACCGACAACCAGCAACCGCGCCGCCGCGTCGCCGAAGGATGGCACCGGTCGGCCCCAATACCTCCAATCCCGGAACGCCCGCCGCTTGGTCTCCGCGATCCCCGCGCAGTACTCGATCAGGCGCGGACACCGCCTGCAGGCGACGATTTCCCCCTGTAACGCATCCATCGCGTCGTTTCTCTCTGCATTGCTACAATTCACCAAGTGAACTCACCTTTTTCGTTAACTGGCGTTACCGCTCTCGTCACCGGCGGCGCTAGCGGCATCGGAGAAGCCACCTGCCGAGCCTTCCGCAACGCCGGCGCTTCCCTCATAATCGCCGACCTTGACGCCGCCGGAGCCGAAAAACTTGCCGCCGAGCTCGGCCAGTCGCGCGTCTTGGCCATCGACATCACCGACGAAGCCGCCGTCCGCGCAGGCATCGCGACCCTCTCCAATCTGGACGTTCTGGTGAACAATGCCGGCATCGGCATGGTCGGCAACATCGAGGAAACCGACCTCGTGGATTTCCAGCGCCTTCTCCGGGTCAATGTCGAGGGACTCTTCCTCGTCACGAAATATTGCCTCCCGCTCTTGAAAAAGGCCGCGGTGAAGCCCGGAAAGATCGTCAACATAGGCTCGGTCGCCGGACTCATCGGCGTCAAGCGGCGATTCGCTTACTGCGCCACCAAGGGCGCCGTCGTCGCCATGACGCGCCAGCTTTCCGTCGATTACCCTAGCGAGATCCGCGCGAATTGTATTTGCCCCGGAACAGTTGAAACGCCGTTTGTTGAGGGGTATCTAAGGAGATATCACCCCGGCGAAGAAGAAAAGACCCGCGCTGATTTGCACAAGCGGCAACCCGTCGGCCGTATGGGCCGCCCCGACGAGATTGCCTCGCTTGCCCTCTACCTGGCGTCGCCCGCGGCCGAGTTTGTGCACGGCTCCGTCATCGCAATTGATGGGGGCTGGACCGCTGCCTGACTATCATTGGCTATTCACCTGCATTAATAGGGTTAAGAAAATTGCGGTTAAGCATTGACGGGGCTCGTTTTTTTGTGGACACTGGTTCTTCCAGTTGCTCCCTGGATCGCTCCGTTGACGGCTCTGGCGTCTTCGCGTTCTCTGCTGTTCTTGAAAATGGAATAGGCGTGAACCGATGAATCAAAATCTCGTTCTTATTGTCTTCGTAATTTCGCTCGTCTGCCCCGCCTTGTTTGGCGCGCAGCCGGTTCACAAGAAAGTTAAAGGCAAGGTTGCCGTTCGCCGGACCACCTCCGCCCACAGGCGCGCCTCCGCGACCCGCAGGGCTGCGGCCGGAGCTGTTATCGCCAAAGCCAGTCTTCCCCGCGGCCGGCGGGCCCCAGTTAAGCGATGGGTGCAGACCTGGGATGAACCCACTTATAAGAATTCCACCTCCTCCGACAACCCGGATGGCGAAGACCTGGTTGTCCGCAAGGCTGCCGCCGACGCATTAGGCGATTTCAACGGCTCCATTGTCGTCGTGGATCCCTCAAACGGCCGCATCCTGTCAATGGTCAATCAGAAACTGGCCCTGGGTTCCGGCTTTCAGCCCTGCTCGACCATCAAGGTTTCCGTCGCCTTGGCTGCGTTGCGGGAGAAGGTCATCGAACGTAGCAGTCCGGTCCATCTTTACGGCCGAACTCACATGGACCTCACGAACGCCATCGCGCACTCGAACAATTACTATTTCGCGAACCTTGGCGTAAAGCTCGGCTACGAGCGGGTCAACTACTACGCGCACCTGTTCGGCTATGGCGAAAAAGCCGGACTGAATATCCCGGGCGAGCAAGCCGGCTATTTCCCTCCCGCTCCTCCCAAGAACGGCGGTATGGGAATGCTTACCAGCTTCGGAGAAGAAATCGAACAAACCCCGCTTGAACTGGCCGGACTTATGACTGCAATTGCCAATGGCGGGACGCTTTACTACCTCCAGTACCCCAGGACACCCGACGAAATCAAAGACTTCTCGCCCCAGGTCAAACGTCACCTGGACATCGGTCCGCTCATTCCGGAAATCAAGCCTGGAATGCAGGGAGCCGTCGAATTCGGCACCGCGCGCCGCGCAAAGCAGGATGAGACGCTCTACGGCAAGACCGGCACATGCAGCGAAGGCCGCACGCGCCTCGGCTGGTTCGGTTCGTTCAACGAAGTAGGCAAGCGCAAGCTGGTCGTAGTGGTCCTTCTCACTGGTGGCCGTCCCTCAATCGGCCCCATGGCTGCGGGCGTCGCGGGGGATGTATACCGCAATCTCGCCTCCCAGAAGTACTTCCAAACCGACGCCCCCCTCACCCCGGCAGCCTTGATCTCCAGTCAAATCTGCTGCACCGGCCGCTGATCGGGCGGGAGCGGCGGCTCACCCCTGAGGACCGCCGCCCTGGTTGGAGAAGGGCGTCAACACCGCCTACTGCTGCGGTCTTGACTTGACTATCGAATTTACATCGACGGGTTCCCCGGATGGACTAACACCTGTCACGTCCGTCTTCTCCAACTGCTGCACGCTTGGAGCGTTAGCAGATTGCGCTGGATTCGCCATGTTCTTTTGCATGTCGTTACGCATCGAAAGCACGTTCTGGTGCGTCCGCTTTGCAATCTGAGTGGCACGATCCTGCGGGTAAACGAACTGTACTCCGTATTGATCTCCCGGATAGAACCACTCTTTGACCGCCATCGGCGTGTCGGACGGCCGCTCCTCGAACCCGATGATAGGCTTGTCCGGCGGGTCCATGCGATAGTCGGGAATCCCAAGGATGGTGGCGATGAGCTGTTTCTCGTCCTTATCGAATACCTGGACAATGGTCCGGTTGCTCTGGCTGTCCAGCAGTTTGAATACATATGTTCCCGCAGGCAGAGCCTTCCCGGGGATCTCGACCGGAGCGTTAAACGTGACAATAGTTTTCTTGTCCATTACGTCCGCCGCCGCCTTGGATGTCAACGCTAAGCCTAGCGTCGATATCGAAAGCAGTGCGAAGACCACCGCGCGGAGTCGTTGTTTTCCATTGGCTGAGAACCGGATGAGTGACATATCGTATGTTTCCTTCCTGGTAATGTAGGGGCCCTGAGACCAGGATGCAGATTCCAGACCATGCAAACGGAACTAGTTAGTCCTTTCGTATGAACGACTAAACTCCCGGCGTGCCGGACCGGTCGCCCGCCGCCGTCAATCCACGGCACACCGGCATCTACGCATAGACTTATAAAGTTGAAAACAGGAAATTGGCCGAATGCCCGACTCAGCAGGAAGGGTTAAAACAGGATGACTCGGCGAGATGCGGCGTTAGCTGGATATCAGCTTCCTGCTGCCGCAATCTCAATAGAAAAGGTACTTCCGCCACTGCTCATCGCTCTTGCCGAGCAGACGCATCAAATGCCGGCTGGTATGCAAACTGAAAGGCCGCGGCAGCCGTGCGAGTTTCATTCCCGCCTCTTCCGGCGTCCGGCATCCTTTCCTGTTATTGCAGTGATGGCAGCAGGCGACCAGATTCTCCCATGCCGTCTCGCCCGCCCGCGATCGCGGAATCACATGATCCAGCGTCATCTCCGATGACGGCAGCGTCTTGTGGCAATACTGGCAGGTGTACCGGTCGCGCATCAAAATATTCTTGCGCGAGAGCGCCCGCGTTTGATGCGGAATCCGCCGGTATTCCAGAAGCCTGATCACCGAGGGCAGCGTGACCGTCCGCCGCGTCGAATGCACCGACGAGGGACTTAGTTCCTCGGCCGAAGCCACGCCCTTCAGCACCAGCACAAGCGCCCTTCGCGCCGCGCAGACATTGATCGGCTCATAACTCGCATTCAAAACAAGTACCGGCTTTTGCAATCTGGTCGAAGAAACCATCCTAGGAAACTCCTGAGAGCGTTGTTCTGGCGGAAGGCCCCGCCAATCGGCGATCGACACGTGCAAGAGTCAGGAGCGTAACCTGCTTCGCTCCCGCCCGTTTCAAAGCAAGAGCACAGGCGCTCGCGGTAGCGCCTGTGGTCATTACATCGTCCACTAACAAAACCCGCTGCCCCGCGACGGATTTCTTCGCAAGGAACGCGCCCGACACATTCAACCGCCGCCTCGGATTCGAAAGGCTGGCCTGCGAATCGGTTGCCCTCCGCCGCGTCAACGCGCATACTAGCTGAATCCCTCGCCGCCGCGCAACATAACGCGCGAGCACTTCCGATTGATTGAAACCGCGCGTCCATCGTCGCCGCCAATGCAGCGGTACCGGTACCACCACGTCGAATGCTTCGTCCACCGGCAGCGCGCTCCACATCATCTTGCCCAGCCGGGCGCCCAGCGGCTGCATCCGCCCGTACTTGAATAGGTGGATCATCTCCCGCAGCGCGCCTTCGTGCGCGCCGAAGCAATACGCCGCATCGAATCCGCGCACGCCCGCCCGGCACAGCCCGCACACGCCGTTCTCATCCAGCGGAAACTGATTCAGGAAAGGCG
The DNA here is from genome assembly GCA_025462965.1 of Bryobacterales bacterium. Classification (GTDB taxonomy): domain Bacteria; phylum Acidobacteriota; class Terriglobia; order Bryobacterales; family Bryobacteraceae; genus JALYXI01. Next base: position 1,454 of record JAOAPQ010000223.1, on the reverse strand, counting down.
TCTTACAGGTCGCGCAGAAGTACTCGGCGGAAAACGGCGTCGGCTGCTTCAGACACTCGCCGCAAACCGGAACGCGCGTAATTTCCGTTAACGCACGATTACAAATCCGGCAATCATCAGGGAACAGAACGGAAAAAAGGCCGTGAGGGATCTTAGTGAAAACAGCAAGGAGGGAGGAGGGGATGGCACCCGGCCAAAAGGCCGTTAGACGGCTACTCGAGAAAGCGCACCTCCCCAAGCAGTGGGATACCCGAGTTTGTTACCGGCGATTCCTAGCGTCATCGCTGCCACTCAGACTACTATGTCTGAGTGTAGAGAGGAGATGGAAGGTTGTCAAATCCGGGTAGAGCCCGTACCTCGGCGGTGCGGTACTTCCCGGACGGTCGCCGGACTTTGCCCCATAGACAGAGGCACTAACTCCGCGAGAAACGATCAGGTCAAATCCTGACGGCATACGTAGAGTTCCCCTTTTAAGCGGTTCACGGTACTTTGCGCGCCGTGCGGAGGAATCGATTTGAGACTTGGGTCAACGCCGGCCTGCAAACCGCCCACAAATAAATCCCCTCTATAAATTCGATTATCTAAGAAGAAATTGTACATTTATGTTACTCTTTCCCCTTGCCAATCACTAAATTATCAAGAATTGTCTCGCTACTTCTATTTTCTGTCTCCCTCTCGCTGGCCCAAACAGACCCGTACAACGTTGTCACCGTTGCGGGAACCGCACGGCCTACCGGAGACGGCGGCCCCGCGGGATTGTAACGGATACCGCCGGAAACATTTACTTCAGCGACGAGCAGAATCATCGCGTCCGCAAGATTGACAATAAGGGCATCATCACCACCCGTCGCGGGCACGGGCGTGCGTGGCATCGGCGGTGACGGCGGTCCGGCCGCCAAGGCGCAGCTGATCTCCCCGTATGGCATCGCCCTTGATCTGGCGGGCAATCTCTACATCGCGGATCACGATGCCCACATGGTGCGCCGGGTGGCAGTGGACGGCACCATATCCACCATCGCGGGAACCGGTGCTCCTGGCTTCGCTGGCGACGGCGGTCCGTCCACTGCAGCAAAGCTCTTCTATCCGTATGCAGTCGCGCTAGACGGCTCCGGGAACCTTTTTATTGCCGATACCGAAAACTCGCGCGTTCGCAAAGTGACGACCGCCGGAATCATCAGCACGGCAATTGGCACGGGCAGCTTGAACTTCACTCCATCGGGAGGACCAGGGCCTCAAATCTCGATCGCTTATCCCGAAGGCCTCGTGTTCGATGCCGCCGGCAACTTGTACATTTCGGAATGGGGTTACGACCGCGTCCTCAAGATGAGCCAGGCGGGTACCGTAACGGTATTCGCAGGAACCGGTTTCATCGGGTTTGACGGCGATAGCGGGCCTGAGACAGCGGCGACCTTTAACGGACCGCGAGGTCTCGCAGTCGATCCAGCTGGCAATAT
>JAOAPQ010000177.1 GCA_025462965.1 Bryobacterales bacterium | reverse complement strand
GAGTCTAAACAATGTTGTCATCGCCCTCGGCCAGCGTTCTCAACTGGATGTCAAGCTCGCACTCGGATCGATCAGCGAAAGAGTCGAAATCTCCGCGGCGGCGGAAACTGTTCTTTCCGAGAACGCCACCGTCGGTCAGGTCATCACCACGCAGACGGTCGTCGATCTCCCGCTGAACGGGCGAAACTTCATCCAACTGGCTCAGATTTCCGCGGGAGCCGCGCCGGTAGGCATCGGCACGTCGCCCGCGACGTCATGGACCGGGCGAACGGACTCCACCCTCTCCATCGATGGCGGCCGGGAGACGAACAACAGCTTCCTGGTGAACGGCGTCGAGACGCGAAATTCACGTTTCGGCAGCGCCGGAATCAGACCTTCGGCGGACGCCATCGAGGAGTTTTCGGTTACGCGCTCCACCTTCGGGGCCGAGTTCGGCCGCAGTTCGGCTATCGTCAACACCACTATCCGCTCGGGCACGAACGGATTGCACCTGGCGGTATTCGAGTTTCTCCGGAACCGCAATCTGGACGCGATTGATTTCTTTGCGAACCGGGCGGGAAGCGCGAAGCCTGCTTTCACCCAAAACAATTTCGGGACCGCAGTTGGGGGCCCGGTTGTCGTCCCCGGTTATAACGGTAAAGACAAGACATTCTGGTTCTTTAACTACGAGGGGTTTCGCCAGAGACAGGCGAACACCTCAACAGCCCTTTATCCATCTCCCGCGCAGATGGCCGGCAATCTGGCGGACGACAGCGCAGGTACCGGAATTCTGCCGACGACATCGGCTGTATGCGTCGCCAATCCAACGTCTCAGAAGTGCCACAACGTGATCGACCCGACCACGGGGTTGCCTTTCCCCGGCAATGTGATTCCCACCGGCCGGCTCGATCCGATCGTGCAGAAGCAATTGCCCTATCAACCCAAACCGAACATTGCCGTGGCACAGAATTCCCCGATTTTTCCGGGCTCCAATACCATCGGCTTCCCCAAAACCATTAACGATTGGGACCAGTACAACGTCCGGCTGGATCATCACTTCACCTCCAACGATGTCCTGTACGGAACATTCTCCAACTCTGACGAAAGCCTGCTCCGCCCCGCGCTTCGCCCTCTGGGCGGCGACGTCTTTCCGCAAAGCGACCGTCTGTACACGGTCACATACAGTCGTATCATCGGCCCGAGTATGATCAACGAATTCCGTTTCGGGTATAACCGCAGCGTCACCTACAGAACCGCCGAGACAGCCAACACGAAAGACTTCGCAAGCCAGGTGTTCGGCCTGAAGAACACTTCTCCGAACCCTTTCGACTTCGGTGTCCCGAATTTCAATCCGTCCGGATTTGCAGGCGTCGGATCACTTGCGGAAGCGATCGGCGCGACCGACACCAACATTCAGTTCACAGACAACTTCAGTTGGAACACGCGTGGACACAACGTCCGGCTTGGACTGACGATCAGCCCTAAACGGTATGACGAGATCACGGATTTTTCCGGCAATCCGACCTTTACTTTCGACGGGCGGTTCACGGGCGCGCAGGGCCTGGGTCTGGGCGACATGCTGCTCGGGCTTCCGATCACGGCCGCGGGAGCGCTGGGCGATTCCAGTCAAAAGATGCGCACAACCTACTACGCCGGTTATCTCCAGGACGACTGGCGCGTCACTCCCACTCTGAACCTGAACCTCGGGATTCGCTACGAGTATGCCGGCAGTCCGGTGGAGCAGCGTGGGAAAGCATTGGTCTTCTCGCCGGAGCTGGGGACCATCGTCTACGCCAACAAGGGAGTCCGGCCTTCAATCGTCGATCCGGATTACAACAATTTCGCGCCGCGTGTCGGTTTCGCGTGGCGGCCATCTCTCCTACGCAACACAGTGGTGCGGGGCGGCGCAGGAATCTACTACGCAACCGATAACTGGAACGAACTCCAGTTCGAGGTAATTGGCCCTCCTTTCTACCAGTCGCAGACCCTGAACAGCGATCCGACCAAACCGACCCTGCTCATGAGCAACCTGCTTCCCTCGTTTGCGGCCTCTCCGAATCTGAATCCGTTTTCGTTCGATCGCCTCAGCCGCACGCCTTACACCAGTCAGTGGTCATTCGGCATCCAGCGCACGTTCCATCAGGATTATTTGTTCGAGCTGGAATATCAGGGAAGCACGGGACAAAAACTGCCGGAGCGGCGCAACCTCAACATCGCTTCGATTGACCCGACCGGAACCGTTCCAATAGCCGCGCGCGTGCCTTTCCCACAGTATGGCTTCATCCTGCTTACGTACAACGGGGGCTGGTCCAGCTATAACGGGCTGACGGCGCGGCTGGAGAAGCGATTCAGCAACGGTTTATTCCTGCTCGCCTCTTATACCTGGTCCAAATCGCTGGACCTCGGCTCCACGGATGAGGGTTCCGCGGTGTCCGCGAACTTCAAGAATTGGGACAAGGGTCGTAGCGCGTTCGACGTGCCGCAACGCCTCGTTCTCAGCTACGTTTACCAACTCCCGTTCGGACGGGGCAAACGGTTCGGCAACAATATGAACGCGACACTCGATAAAATCGCGGGAGGGTGGCAAGTAACGGGGATCACAACGTTTGCCGCGGGCCAGTTCCAGACGCCCTCGCTTGGCGTCGACTGGCTCAACCTCGGAGCATTCACGACTTCACGGCCCAACATTGTCGGCGACGTCAAGTCCGGCCGCAGTCTTCCGGATGCTTACGTGAATCCGACGGCGTTCGTCCGTCCCGCGACCCACATTGAAGGCAACGGCGGCAGAAACTCGATCGAGCAGCCGGGCATCAACAACTGGGACCTCGGCATATTTAAGAATGTTCGCGTCCATGAGCGCTTCAATACCCAGGTACGTTGGGAAATGTTCAATGCCTGGAATCATACGCAGTTCGGCCCTGCCAGCCTGAACCTCTCGAGCGCGGCGTTCGGAAAGAGCACCAGCACGCTTATTGGCCCGCGCCGGATGCAGGTGGCTTTGCGGTTCGCATTCTGAGGAAATGAAGTCGGATTGGAAGCATGGAGGTTTCATATTTTGCGATTTCAGGTAGTCAGCTTTCGGCTTACGTCCCTGCTGCTCCTTGGCGGAATACATATGTCCGGTCAGGGCGCAAACCAACTGGTGGACTATCAGCGGCAGATACATCCGATCATCGCCGCAAAGTGCCTCTCCTGTCATAGCCAGGAGCGCCGATCCGGTGGACTGTCCCTGACTACATGGCAGGAAGTTCTGGACGGCGGCCGCAGCGGCGCAACGATCAAGCCCGGCAGCAGCGCCTCAAGTCTGCTGGTACGGCGGATCACCGGCGAATCGGAACCTCGCATGCCAATTGGCGGTGCGCCGCTTACCGCGACGGAGATCGCCACCATCCGTCTATGGATCGACCAGGGCGCCCGGTCAGCTCCGTCCGAGCAGCCAGCCAAACCAAAGTGGGAAGCGCCGCTGACGCTCGGGACGCCAACCGTTCCAGATTCCCCATGGAAGCAGTGGCAGCAACCCATCGACAAGTTCGTGGCAGCATATCTGGCAAAGAATGGTGTGGCGCAGCCGAACCTCGTGTCCGATGCGCAGTTCGCAAGACGCGCGTGGCTGGATATCCAGGGACTCCTGCCCACTCCGGGGGACCTTGATGCATTCATTGAAGACCACAGCCCTGAGAAGCGCCAAAAGTTAGCGGAGCGGCTGCTCGCCGACAAGACGAAATACTCGGAGCACTGGATCTCCTTCTGGAATGATCTGCTCCGCAACGATGAGGGAGTCACCTATTATTCCGAAACCGCTTCGCGCAAAAGCATCACCGGTTGGCTGCTTGCTTCGCTCGAGTCAAATCTGCCCTACGACCAGTTTGTGGCGAAGCTGCTGAACCCTGTCGCTCCGGCCGATCCCGATGGCTTTCTGATCGGAGTGAACTGGCGCGGGACTGTGAGCGCAAGCCAGACGCCGGCAATGCAGGCGGCGCAAAATACCGCGCAGGTCTTCCTCGGCGTGAACCTGAAGTGCAATTCATGCCATGACAGCTTCATCAGCAAATGGAAGCTGAAGGATGCTTATTCGCTGGCCGCTTACTTTTCCGCGGAAGAGAAGTTGCAA
>JAOAPQ010000166.1 GCA_025462965.1 Bryobacterales bacterium | reverse complement strand
CGGGTCATAAGTCCCGAGGGGGACGCTTTCGAAATCGCGGTCGATGATCCAGCGCATGAGCAAGCCGCGCCCGAACAGTTCTTCGAGGATGGGCACGGCGACGACGCTGACGAGGATGCGAAATGTGAGGAACCAGGGGTCGGCGTGGTTCGCAGGCGGGGTGTGGATCGGGTGGCCGAGGACGCTATTGGAGAAGAGCCAGAAGGAGTGGTAGCCGGGGAACAGAACCTCCGGACCGACCCAGATGATGAAGACGGCTATCCCGAGAAGGACGCTGCCGATGGGCTGGACGAGCCGGAAGGTAAGAACCCGGCGCGAGAAGGCAATAATGACCGCCATCGGGATCGCGAAGCGGACCCATTGGGGCACGGGGACGATCGACTGGAGGGCCAGGAGAGCGATAAAAACTGCGAAAGGGGCAACGTAGGGGAGGGCGTTCATCGGCGGGGCAATTGCGTATGATAGCGCGCGGTATGAGACGAAAGAGTCGTGAATAGCACTTTGGTTGGGTGGTTAGATTTTCGATCATCTTCATCTCGTTGGCAGCAGGCGCCGTGGCACAGACCGCTCCCGTGCTGCACGCGTTTGGGGACTCGATCACCGTGGGCGGGAAAGCCAGCGATATTGCGACGAAATCTTACATCCATCTGGTTGCGGCGGCAACCGGCTGGCCCTTGGTGAACCTGGCGAACTCGGGAGACCAGGGGGCCGACACAGCGGTGAAGGTTTACGGCGCGACGGTGAATGCGAACGATATCTATTCGCTCATGATCGGCGCAACCGATGAGTGGATCTACGGGACCGACGCTTCGCGGCGCGGCATTTTCGCCGGCGCTCATATGGCCGAGCTGGCGTGGCTCTCCATTCCCGCGGCGCAGAAGATCACGGCGCACAGCGGAAGCGTGAATTTTTCGGGTTCGTGGAGCGATAGCACTTTGTATCCGGGGCTCGGGATGCAATCGAGGCAGACGGGGTCAACGGCCGCTTTCATGGTTACCGGGTCGACTGTGTTGATCGGGATGAGCCTGAGCGACGACCGGGGCGGATGCCAGCTCATGGTTTCCATCGATGGGACCGGTTACGGTGCGTGGAATTCGTCGCCGGCAACGGTCATCCAAACATACAAAGGTACGAATTTCGCGCCGTTTCTTGTCCGTGCGAATGGGCTGCCGGCGGGCCCGCATCGAGTGAGTTTGAGCGTGGGATCGTGTGCATCGCCCAAAGGATACGCGTATTTCGACTGGGCGGCCGGGGTCGGTGAGAGGTCCGGCGATGGGTCGTGGGTGCAACGGGCGAAGGTGTACGTGATGAACGTGCCCGGAAAGGCCGCGAGTTTCTACGCGAAATATCCGGGCGGCGGCGATGCCAATGTGGACGATTACAATCTGGTGATTGCGGCGAACGTGGCGGCGCTCGCGCAAAAGGGCCTGCCGATTCAATTGGTGGATGTGTTCGGAAAGCTGAATACGACGGACGATCTGGACGCGGATGGAATTCACCCGAATGACGCAGGTCACGCACTGATCGCGCGGGCATTTCTCGATGTTATTGCTGGCGCGGGCACGGTCAGTATTTCCCCGCCGTCCGTAACTCTCCGCCCGGGTGAATCGACGCAGTTCTCGGCTGCCAACTCCGCATTTACTGGCGACTCGTTTTCGTGGAGCTTGTCCCAACCGGTTGGCGCCATTTCGGCTTCTGGAAAGTACACGGCGCCGGACTCTGCCGACGATTCCACGTCCGGTGTTCAGGTGATCGCCACAAGCGTCAGCGCACCGACCGCGTCCGGCTCAGCCAAGATAGGGTTCGCAAGTCTGAGCGCGGGAAGTCTGGACCCGCAAACCGGGAAGGGCCCTTCCGCTACCTTTCAATTCGATGTGAGCAACGGCCAGAACACGAGCACCCTGAAGAGCGCCTCGGTTCTGATCAGCACCGGTGGAGTAACGGCGAGCGGGATGTGCATGGTGAAGTACGACGTCGCGACGGGAGCGTTTTATCTGCGAAAGGACAACCCCTCCGGGGCGGCGACCCTTGCCAACCCGGATTTCTGGGCAGGCTCGGCAGCGGCGGGCTCGAACACCGTCTTGTCGAACAGCCAATGTACGATTGTGGCGGTGATATCCGCCGCAACGACTGACAGCAGCGGAACATCGCTCCACCTGGCGGTTCGGATCGCATTCCCCTCGTCCAGGACGGGCCGCGCTTCGGTTTATCTGTCAGCCGACGATACTCTGGGCATGACACGGGCTGGAACCAATCCGGAATCTGGACGATCGATCCCCAGCCTCTCTCCGCGGGGCCTCTGAATCCTGCAAGCGGAAGCGGATCTTCCGCGACATTTCAGTTCGATGTGAGCAATGGGCGGAATGTCGGCACGCTGTTCACTGCCTCGATTCTGATTAGCACGAACGGAATCGCAGCGGAAGGGATGTGCTTTGTGAAATACGACGTTGCCGGCGGAAGGTTCTACCTGGGCAAGGATTCGCCGGCAGGCCCGGCTTATCCGGTGAACGCGAATTTTTGGACCGGGTCAGTGGCGCCGGGATCAGGCG
>JAOAPQ010000156.1 GCA_025462965.1 Bryobacterales bacterium | reverse complement strand
CTGCTTTCGCGCCAGTTCCAGCACGTCGAGACCGAAATTCTGCAAATGTCGGAAGCCTGCCACAAAGAGAGCGCGAAGCTCAAGGTAATATTCGAAACGGCCTATCTCACCGATGAGCTGAAAATCGTCGCAGCGCGCATCTGTTCGCGCGCCGAGGCGGATTTCGTTCAAACAGCGACCGGTTTCGGCCCCACCCCTTCCGCCTCCGATCTCGAACTCCTGCGCAAACACCTCCCCGAAGATATGGGCGTCAAAGCCTCGTTCGCTATAGACACGCTTGAACACGCCCTGGCCGCGATCGATCTTGGCGCCGTTCGCATCGGCACCGCAGCTACCGCGCAAATTCTCGACGCATGGAAGGCGAACCTGCAATCGGAGCAGCAAGCCGCGTCCTCCTGATATCCTGGATTGCTACAGATATACCGATGGCGAAGAAACGGGATCTCCCTCGCATTTGTATCGCCCTCGGACTCCCGGATCTCGACCAGCTTCTGGAACAGGCAAGGCGTGAGGCGGAAGCGGGCGAGACGTTCCTTGAGTTCCGTCTGGACTATCTGGAAAACCCGACGCGCGGTGCGGAAGCCATCGCCGGCTTCCTTCGAGAGTTTCCAGAATGCACCATCCTGGCCACCTGCCGCCGTCACCAGAACCACGGGCGTTTTAATGGCGGCACGGACGATCAGTTCCACATCCTCGAGCTAGCGATCCGTAGCGGCGCGCACGCGGTGGATGTGGAGATCGAGACCGCGGAAGTGGCGGCAGCGAAGATGGCCGCGCTGCGCGCACAGGCGCAGGTGATCATCTCTTATCACAATTACGAAAACACGCCGCGGCTCGACCCGGTGATCGACAGGCTGACCGCGGTCCCTGCGGATGCCTACAAGCTCGTCACCACGGCGCGCAAGCTTTCAGATACGGGCCGCGTGCTGGCCGCCGGAAAAGCGAGCGGGCGCACCGCGATGATTGTGCTCGCGATGGGTGAACTGGGCTTTCCCAGCCGCGTGCTTTCGCCCGCGTTCGGGGGCATATTCACCTACGCGGCGCCGATATTGGCCGAGGGAACCGCCGCCGGGCAGGTGTGCGCGCGGCAGTTGCGGCATCTGTACCGCATCGATAAGCTGACCAAAGCCGCCAAAGTTTACGGCGTCATCGCGGATCCCGTTCGGCATTCCATATCTCCCGCCGTTCACAACCGCGCTTTCCAGTCGCGCCGCATAGACGCCGTCTATCTGCCGTTTCTGGTACCGCCGCCGCAATTGCGGGACTTCTTTGCGTTCGCGAACTCGACGCCGGTAACCGGCTTCAGCGTCACGATTCCCCACAAACAGAAGATCATGCGATACCTGGACGTCATCGATCCACTGGCCCGCCGGATCGGGGCGGTCAATACCGTGTGGAAGAAAGCGGGCAAGTGGCGCGGCACAAACACGGATGCCGCGGGTGTGGTGAAGCCGCTGGAAAAACTGATGCGTCTCGCGAAAGCCTCGGTGCTAATCGTGGGAAATGGAGGCGCAGCCCGGGGCGCTGCCTGCGCGCTGGCCGATGCCGGAGCGAACGTTTCGCTTACCGGCCGCAATCCGGACCGCGTCCGCGCGCTCGCACGCTTCTGCTCGGGCGAGGCGATCCCTCGCGAACAGCTGAACGGGCGCAAGTTCGACGCCCTGGTGCACGCAACGCCCATGGGCATGTTCCCGCATTCCAATGAGTGTTTCTTCGATGGCGATATTCCGGCGGAAGTGGTGTTCGATATGGTGTACAACCCGCTTGAGACCGTTTTGATCCAGCGCTCGAAGGAACAGGGTAAGACGGTCATCCCTGGCATTCAGATGTTCATCGAACAGGCGGTGAAACAATTTGAAACGTGGACGGGCGAAACCGCCCCCCGGTCGGTTATGGAGAAAGCCGCGCTCGAAGCGTTAGATCAAAAAGCTTTCGATCCGAAAGCCTTGGAGACGAAATCATGAAATTCACGCGCCGCACTCTGCTTGGCTCCGTCGCCGGCGCGGCCGCACTGGCCCAAACGCCACCTCCGCCGTCTCCCGAGCCCGCCGATCAAAACAAGGTGAACGCGGACGCAATCGCCAAAGTCGCGCTCCCGCAATCCACCGAGCCCGCGTTCGCATTCAGGGCCTGAGATGGCGGACGATCTCTTCTTTGCGACGATCCCGGAACTGAACGCAAAGTTCAAGACCCGAGAGATTTCAGCGGTGGAGTTGACGAAGCTGTTCTCCCAGCGGCTCGAAACGCTCGGGCCCCAGTACAACGCGTTGGCGCTCGCGCTCACCAAGGATGCGCTAAAGAAGGCGAAAGATGTCGATGCGGATATCAAGCGCGAGCGGTTCCGCGGCCCGCTGCAAGGGATCCCATTCGGTGCGAAAGATCTGCTCAGTTATGCAAAGTACCCGACCACCTGGGGCGCGAAACCCTACGCCACCCAGGTGTTCGACTACACCGCGACCGCGCTCGCAAAACTGGACAAGACCGGCGCGCTGCTCATCGGCAAGCTCGCCATGGTGGAATTGGCGGGCGGGGGCGGCTATCGCATCGCCGGGGCGTCGATGTTTGGCCCCGGACTTAACCCCTGGAACAAGGATTACTGGTCCGGCGGATCGTCGAGCGGACCGGGAAGCGCTGTCGCGGCCGGTCTGGTCCCGTTCGCGCTCGGCTCTGAGACCTCCGGCTCGATCATCACCCCATCGGCGTTTTGCGGCGTCACTGGTTTACGCCCCACTTACGGCCTGGTGAGCCGCTATGGAGCCATGCCCCTTGCGTGGACGCTGGATAAGATCGGCCCCATGTGCCGCAGTGCCGAAGATTGCGGGATGGTGCTCGACGCGATTTCCGGCGGGGACAGCAAAGACCCTGGATCGGCGAAAAAAACCTTCTATTACACGCCCGAATACCATCGCGATTTCAAGGCGCTCCGTATCGGCTTCGCAGCCGCCGATTTCTCCGAAGGGGCCGACCCCGCCGCCCGCCCGGCTTTCGAGCAGGCTCTGAGCGTGTTGCGCGGGATGGGTCTCAACCTAGTTGAAACCAAGCTGCCTGAATTCCCATACGGCGCGCTCGTGAATCTGATCTCCCACACGGAAGGCGCTTCGGTCTTCGAGCCGCTGATCGTGAGCGGTCAAGTGGATGAACTCGCCGACCCGAAGCAGGCCGTCGGCTTGCGCGCAGGCCTCCAAATTCCAGCAAGGGATTATCTCCGGGCGCAGCGCGTGCGCACACTCGTGCAGGATTCGTTCCACAAGCTCTTTGCGGATCTGGACGTCCTGGTAGCGCCCGCGCGATATGGTCCTGCTTCCAGGATTTCGGAGCCGCTTGACGCCGGAATGCCACCCCTGATTCCAGCGGGCAATCTGGCCGGCCTGCCAGCCCTCTCATTTCCCTGCGGCTTCGCGAACGGCCTGCCGGTAGCGCTGCAAATCTGCGGACTGCCGTTCTCCGAAAACCAGCTCATCGCGATCGCCCGGGAGTACCAGACCCGTACGGACTGGCACCGCAGGCGCCCGCCGGTTTAGAGACTGCCGCACGATTTTCGAATGACCAGCGCGCAATCGAGAAGAATATCGCGCGCCGGCATATTCGGCCGGTCCAGCCGTTCGAGCATCGTTCGGAGCGCCGTCTCACCGATATCCCGGCAAGGCTGATGCACCGTGGTGAGCGGAACCGGGAGTAGGGGGGCGTACTTCACGTCGTCGATTCCGACGATCCGTACATCTTGCGGGATACGGATTCCCTGCCCCAGCAGCATATGCATGAGTTGCCCGGCCACGCGGTCATTCGCACACACGAATGCGTCGCACTCCGCGGCTGCGGCCGGCAATTGCATCGGCAGATCCGCAGTTAACTCGAACGTGCGGGAGCCGCAGTCCCCTCCGTGCCAGGCAGCCAAGGCGTCCTGATAACCCCGGATTCGGGTCTTCACTGTGGAAGCCTGATGCTCATAGGCAATGAAGCCTACACGGCGAGCCCCAAGGCGCAGCAGATGCTCAGTCGCAATATATCCGGCGCGATGATTATCGACGCCAACCAGATCGCAATGATCGCGAGCGGTGGTCTGGTCCTGGCGCCGGTCCAGCAGCACCACTGGAATACCGGCTCCCTTCAGCCGTTTCATCACGCGCGAGTTGACCTCAGCGCTTTTCGCGGTCAGTTCCACTGGCGCGAAGAAGACTCCGGAAACGCCGCGCACGATGCACTGGTCGCACAGCTGCATCGCCTCTTCTTCTTTCCCGGAGCTGTCCGGGTCCGAGTGGCCCCACAACAGGGCGTGGCCGTTTGCATCCGGCGAGGCCGCGATGGCATGGCAAATCGGCTCGAAGATCTCCGTTTCGCCCAGATTCGGTATGATCAGCCCGAACAATAATCCTTCGCGGCGCTGACCCTTCAATGGCCGCACATAGGTGCCCGAACCCGCAATTCTATCAATCAACCCGCGTTGTTGCAGTTCACGAAGAGCATGGCCAATAGTGATCCGGGACGCGCCAAATCGGTTCACCAAAGC
>JAOAPQ010000157.1 GCA_025462965.1 Bryobacterales bacterium | reverse complement strand
TTAGGCTTCCGGTTGTGGGATCGGGAGATCAACGAAGAAATCGCGCGGCGCGTACGATGCAGCGTCGCGACGGTGGACAAGCTGGCGAACCGGTGCGATCCCATGTATCACAGCCTGCTCAAGGCCTTCATGCGGGGCAGTTTTGAGGGAAGTCTCCAGTCGGGGATGCTGGAGCATCTGGATTCGGAGCGCCTGTCAGTGCTTTTCACCAAGGTCATCACGGAGATCGCCGCGAAGGAGCGGTGCGTCATCGTCGGACACGGCGCGCCCTGGTTCCTGCGCGACCGGGACGATGCGTTCCACGTGTTTCTCTACGCGCCCTATGCGGAGAAGTTCCGGCGCACCCTGGCTCAGGGCAAGACCCGCGAACAGACAGAAGAACTGCTGGAAACCGTGGACCGCGACCGGGCGGCGTTCGTGAAGAAATACTACGGAAAAGATTGGCCTGACCGGCATCTGTATCACCTGATGGTGAACACCACCCCAGGCGATGCGGTTGCCGTGAAAATGATCCTGGATGAGATCGAGATGTTGAATATCAAGGCCGGGAGTTCGATGGCGGTACCGGCTCAGAAATAGATCGGCTGTCCTGCGCGGCGAGGATTTCGTTGAGCATGTCGGGGATTTCGAAAACGGCCAGGTTATCCTGCGCGGCGGCGGTCGCGCGAAGTTGCCGGTACATCGCGGGCTGCAGCAGCCGCTCGACGGCGGACGCGATCTCGCGGAATGAACGGATCACGAGGCCAACGCCGCGCTCCCGGACCCACTCGGCGTTGTAGCGCTCCTGGGGCATGGTCCAGGCGTTGCTTTCGACAATTACCGGGAGTTTCATCGCCATCGCCTCGCTGATACTGCCCGGACCCGGTTTTCCAATGAAAAAATCCGAGATGTGCATGAATCGCGGGATCTCGCGGGTGAACCCTTCGACGTGCATTCGCATGGAGCCCCCGAGTCCGCTGAGGCGTTCGGCAAGTTTCTTATTATGGCCGCAGATGAGGATGAGCTGCATGTTCAGACCGGAGCGGCCCAGGGTTTGCGCAATTTCCGTCATGACGCCCGAACCGTGACCTCCAAAAAGAACCAGGCCGGTCGGCAGGTCCGGATCCAGCCCAAGCCGCTCGCGCTCCTTGCGCCGGTCCAGCATCACGGGCTCGTAGAAGAGCGGGTTGAGAATCATCCCGGATGCGCGAAAGATCCGGTTATCGGGATGTCCCAGCGCTTTGGCCTGCTCCGCCGCCCGCGCTGTTCCGCAGATGAAATACTGATCCTGCTTCTCCATCCAGAAGTGAGGGGGATAGTCGGCCATGTCCGTCAGGATCGTAACCATTGGGGCGGCGCCGCCCAGCGCTTCGTGGAGTGAGCGGTTGAAATTTGGGATGACGGAAACGACAAGATCCGGCCGGCTGGCTTCGAAATGCTTGCGCAGATACGCCACTTGCTTTCCGTGATAAGAACGGATGAGCGCGTGCATCACGCGCAGCATTTGCGGCGAGCCCAGGGTCCAGCCTTTCCGCAAAACCAGGTTGTAAACGTCTTCGCTCGGAATTCCGGTGATTTTGCGAAATATATCCAGCGGGGCGAGCACTTCCTGCAAATTGACTAGGCGCACGTCCCAGGGGCGATTTTGCCGCTGGATGACCTCGCGCAAGGCATTTGCGGCGCTGCGATGGCCGCCGCCCGCATCAAAAAAAAATAAGTCGATTGCTTTCATGCCCTTTCACACGCTACACCACAAACAATCCGCTTCACAATTGTTTCGTCAGACTGTCACGGAATCGTAGCGTAGCGGATTCTATATATAAGTCATGAAGTGCGACATGCACGTTCACACAATTCACTCCGGGATGTGTACCGTTCCGGGCATGCGGCTGATTTGCCGTGAGAGTTACAACCATCCCGAAGCGCTTTATGAGAAGTTAAAGCGCCAGGGAATGGATATCGTGACCGTGACCGACCACGATTCCATCGACGCCGTGGAAGCACTGCGGCGCCATCCGGATTTCTTTCTGAGTGAAGAAGTGACCTGCCGGCTCCCGAGCGGTACGGAACTGCATGTTGGTGTCTACAACATCACGGAGCGGCAGCACATCGAAATCCAGCGCCGGCGCGATGATTTTCTCTCCCTGCACGCATATTTGACCGAGGAAGACTTGCTGTTTAGCGCGAATCACGTCTTCAGTCACTTGACCGGGCGGCGCACGGCGGAAGATTTTGAATGGTTCGAGCACGCATTCCCGGCGCTTGAAACGCGCAATGGCTGCATGCTGGCGCGTACCAACAAGGCTGCCTCACAGTTCGCGGAACTTCTTGGCAAAGCGCCCATCGCCGGCAGCGATGCGCACGCCGGATACTCGCTCGGTTCCTGTTGGACGGAAATACCGGAAGCGCGAACGAAAGAAGAGTTTCTTACGGGCCTGCGGCTGGGCATGGGACAGGCGTGCGGCGAATCGGGAAGTTACTGGAAACTTACTCGCGACGTGCTTTGGATTGGGATGCGCATGGTCAAAGAGAACCCGCTCACTTTGCCCGTGACCGTACTAAGTCCGCTCGCACCGGTGATTACTCTTATAAACTATGTAATGGAAGCGCGGTTTGCGCGCCACTGGACGCCACGGGTGCTGGCGAGCCGAACCCAACAGATTCCGGCGTTCGCCACAGCCGGCGAAGAGGTGGCCGCATGACGGTTCAGAACTCCATGTTCAGCTACATCGCGACTCGCGACAAGCGGTTGATGAAAAAAGTGAACGCGTGGCGCCCGCCCCGCTGGTTTCGCCTGTGGATGATCGTGGCCACGCGCATGGGCGATGGCTGGCTCTGGTACTCCATGGGGATGATCATCCTGCTCTTCGGCGGCTCGAGCCGTTATGAGGCACTGGGTGCGGCGGGGCTCTCCGCAGCGGCCGGAATCCTATTGTTCATCAAACTGAAACGATTCTGTAATAGAAGCCGCCCTTCCTCCATCGAACCGCATTGCTGGGCGACTCTGCTGCCCCCCGATCAGTTCTCGTTCCCTTCAGGTCACAGCATCACGGCCTTCGCGGTGGCGATTCCGTTGGGACTGTTCTACCCGGCGCTGATGATCGGCTTGGTATTCTGCGCGCTTAGTATTGCCTGCTCACGGATCCTGCTGGGCCTGCATTTTCTGAGCGACGTGCTGGCTGGGTGCGCGATCGGGATCGGGCTTGGCTTCGCAGCTGTAGCTATTATCTAGGTGTTGTCTCCAAAACGCCTTGGGGCTTCACTGTGACAGGGACAGGGAACGGGACGGGGACAGGGACAGGACACGCGGCGACAGCCGCGTTTCTGGGCGCTATTGTGTAGCCTCGCGCAAGCGCTCAAATCCTTCCGTATAGGTTCCGTTGTGCCATGACCACGATGCCACCGGACCCACACCCTCCTGGAACCAGACGTATTCCGTCGATCCCGACTGGTTCGACTTCAAGCGAACCGCTTCAGCCGGAACATCCTGAGGGCCCTCCTCAATAGGTCCATTTCCTTCCACCGTCCAAGTCCAATCTCCCGTGCCCGTCCAACTGGCACCCATCTGAAGTGGAAAACAAAACGTGGGCGACACCTGTTTGAGGTATGTATCCCAGCCTGGCTTGAAAGTTCGCCGTTCGGCATCCCATGCCTCGCCATACAACGGGTATAGGCAGTTCCCGTGGACAAGCAGGGGGACATCCGTTCCGCGAAAACCGTGCGGCGGGTTCGGTGCGCCCTGCAGTTCCACGCTGCGAATGACAACCAGCCCGCCCTCCGTCTGAATCCGTTCCCGGACCGTCACTGTAGCGGTCCAGCGTGCAATCTCGGGATGGGTGCGATTGCCGCCCTTTGAGACCGAATCGTAGACCCAGCGATGGCCGATCTGAAGAGGGTACCAGGACAGCGGATCGTCGGCCGCGCAAAGCGCGCACCCAAAAAGCAAGACGCATGCGACCAGGCGACCCATTCCGATTGATTATCGTCTAACTCGGTTCCTGACGGCACGTCGGCTGGCTGCGGTATAACGGAAAGATTCCCCATGCGCTTCAAGTTCTTTGTCACTCTCTCCCTCGCATTCTGCGCCAGCGCCGCCGTTCCCACGCCTAAGAGCCACTTCGGTCATGAGATTGGCGTCGATAAAGTCCTGCTGGATTGGGACCAGGTGGTGGCTTACTACCACAAACTCGAAAAATCGAGCGATCGCCTGCGCGTGAAAGAAATCGGAAAGACCGCCTATGGCCGGCCATTCATCGCCGTGACGATTTCGTCGCCGGAAACGATGAAAAACCTGGACAAGTATCTCGAGATCCAGCGGCGTCTCGCGGACCCGCGCATCACCAGCCCCGCGCAGGCCGAGCCCATGTTTGCCCAAGGCAAGAACGTCGTGTTGATGACGTGCTCGATCCATGCGACCGAAGTCGCATCCACGCACAGCGCCATCGAATTCGCCTACAAGATGCTCACGGAAGATTCGCCGCGATTTCAGGCCATCCGGCAGAACACGATTCTGATCCTGGTCCCGTCGCTCAATCCCGATGGCGTCGATATCGTGACTCAGTGGTACCGCAAAACGCTCGGCACGAAGTTCGAAGGCTCGCAGCCGCCGGAGCTGTGGCAGAAATACGTAGGCCACGACAACAATCGAGATTGGTACATCTTCTCGCAGCCGGAAACGCGGGCCACGATTTCACAGCTGCACAACGTCTGGCACCCGGAAATCGTGTATGACGTGCATCAACAGGGCGCCAACGCCTCGCGCATCTTCATTCCGCCCTGGCTGGACCCCGTGGAGCCGAATGTGGACGCCATCATCGGGCAGGAAATGAACATGATCGGTACGTCGATGGCTTCGGATTTGACGGCGGCCGGGAAGACGGGGGTGGCGGTCAACGCGGCGTACGATTTCTGGAATCCCTCGCGCCACTACCAATCGTTCCACGCGGGTCTGCGCATCCTGACGGAATCCGCGAGCGCGCGGCTCGCGTCGCCGATAACCTTGCGTCACGATCAACTGGCGACCAATCCGCTGGGATACAACGCGCAGGAGCGCAGTTGGAACCACCTGGAGCCGTGGGCCGGCGGTACCTGGCATCTGCGCGACATCATCGATTACCAGGAGATTGCCTTTGAATCCTGCCTCTACAACGCGGCCATCCATCGCGAGGACATGCTGCGAAACTTTTACAAAGTTGGGCAGCGCGCCATCGCCCGGACAACTCCATGGGCGTTCGTGATACCGGCTGAACAACGCGATCCGGGCGCGACGCGGAAAATGCTGGAGACCCTGGCGTTCGGCCAGGTGGAAATCGAAAAGGCGCCGAACGGCGACCGCCTCATCCGCATG
This sequence comes from Bryobacterales bacterium, assembly GCA_025462965.1. Lineage (GTDB taxonomy): Bacteria > Acidobacteriota > Terriglobia > Bryobacterales > Bryobacteraceae > JALYXI01. The sequence goes on along the minus strand of JAOAPQ010000157.1, from coordinate 4,430 downwards.
CAGCAGCCGTACAGCAGTTGGGCCAAGGCGCTGCTCGAGCGGCAGAACTATCCGGATCTGCGATTCTATCCGGGCGGTCCGCCGAAAAGACCGTATGACGTGACCGCGGAGACGCTGCCGCTGCTGTTCGGGGTGGACGTCAAAACCGTGGACAAACCTTTGAATGCGACCCTGGTAAAAGAGACCTACGGCGACGCGCCAGCGGCCACGGCTTTCTCCGCTTCGGATACGGACGCATGGAAGACGGCGAATCGGATCTGGAAATCCGGAAAACCCGTGTGGCGCGACCAGCGCACCGGTGAGTTCTCGGCGAGCGATCGCGGCGCGGGCTGGAAGAAACTGAACCAGCCGCGGATCGGCCTTTATAAGAGTTTCGTGCCGGCCATGGATGAAGGCTGGACTCGTTGGATCCTGGAGAATTTCGGCTTTGACTACATGAGCGTGAAGAATGCGGACATTCAGGCCGGCAACCTGCGCGCAAAATACGATGTCATCGTGTTCGCCGACCAGCACCCTGACGATCTGACTGATGGCTTCGAAAAGGGGTCGATGCCGGATGAATACACGGGCGGCCTGGGCGAGAAAGGCGCGGCGGCGCTGAAAGACTTCACGAAATCGGGCGGCACGCTGCTTTTCTTCAACCATTCGACCGCGTATGCCATCGCCCAACTGGGTGTACCGGCCAAGAACGTCTTGGATGGCGTCGCAAACAAGGATTTCTATTCACCCGGGTCGCTCCTGAACGTCAAGGTCGATACCACAAGCCCGCTGACGCGGGGTCTGCCCGCCGAGATGACGATCTGGAGCGAGCAAAGCCCGGCGTTCACAAGCGATCAACCTTCGGTCATGAACTACACCAACGACCACGTACTGGCGTCAGGCTGGCTGCTGGGCGAAAAACTCCTGAACGGCAAAAGCGCGCTGGTGGACGCTAAACTCGGGGAAGGACACGTAATCCTCTTCGGCCTGCGCCCCCAGTACCGTGCCCAAAGCTACCAGGCCTTCAAACTGTTCTTCAACGCGATAACCGCCTACGAACAGTAGTTATCCGCGTTCACCAGCGTTAATCGGCGGCTAAGAACCTAAGGAATCACGATAGTCTCGCCCGAGCGGATATGGTCGGCGTCCTTGATCTTATCCCGATTCGCGTCGAGGATCTTCCCATACTCCGAAGCCTTGCCGTAGAAACGCTGGCTGATGCCGGAGAGAGTGTCGCCTGCCTGAATAGTGTACGTGCGCTGGTTCTGGCCGCCTCCCGCGGCCGCTCCCGCCGTCTGAGCCCGCGCCTGTTCGGAAACGGAGAAGTCGGCAATAAGATCCGAATAGCTTGGGTCGACGGCTTTGATCTGATCCCACACTTTGTTCTTCGCATCCTCCGAGGGCGCGATTCCCTGGACGTAGAGCTTGTCGCCCGACATATGCACGTGCTGAAGCTGAATGCCCTGCTGCGTTATCACGCCAAAAATAGCCTGGTATTTCTGCTTGAGTTGTTCGAGTTGGTCCGCCATATGGAATCTCCGGTGAGACGCCAGCAAGAATATGGCCAGCTTATTCGTGGCGCAGCACTTCGAGCGGCTTCTGTCCCAGAATGCGGAAACTCGCCAGCCATCCGGCAATATTGGCGACCAGTGCGGTCAAAACTACGCAGATCAGGTTCGGCCATGCATCGAATCGCATAGGGGAACTGAGTAAATTATGCAGGAGCAGGTTTGCGAAACCGGTGGCAAGCAGGCTCCCCATCAGCCCCGCCACCGTCCCAAGGATCAGAAACTCGATGGAGAAAATCTCCGCCACACGGTTGCGCGTGGCGCCCAGCGTCTTCAGGATCACCACCTCGTGGATACGCCGGAAGCGCGTGCCGGCGACGCTGGAAGCCAGAATGATAACTCCAGCCAGAATCGCGAACGCCGAGATGAAACGGATAACCAGCGAGATTTGATCGACAACGTCCTGCACGATCTGTAGCACGTCGGCGACGTTCACCACCGTGACGGTGGGAAAGCGCTGGTACACTGCTCGCTGGAGTTGCGGGACGGCGGCCGGACGTACCCGCACGCTGGCGTAATAGATAAGCGGCTGGCCCTCGAGGACCTTGGGCGAAAAGAAAAATTCGATGCGCGCGGTAAGACGGATATTCTCAGTCTTGTGGATCGCCGCGACAACGGCCGCGAACTGCCGGCTCGGTGTTGACCACTCTATTCGCATGCCGGGATGAATATTCAGAACCTTTGCCGCCTCTTCCGAGACGGAAACGAATGCCTCCCGGCTATTCGCGTCCCACCACTTGCCTTGCACCACCGTTGTGTACTTCGGCTGATCGGCGGCGGGGCTCACGGAGACCGCACGGGAATAGCGGCGCGCCATGCCTTTGAGATTAGTGTGGACCTGCGGAACGCCATTGATTGACGTTAACGTGGCGGCTACCGTGCCCACCGTCTCCGGACGTTTCTCCACCCCAGCCTGGCGCGAAACCAGATCCGTCACGGCATCGCGATTGCGCGGCGTCATGTCGAGCAGGAACACATTCGGCATGCCCGGCGGCGCGCTCTTCATCATCTCGGCGAGCATGCCGCGCTGCACCAGGTAGACGGTCAGAGTGAACATCACGCCGATTCCCAGCGCCACCAGGGCGGACTGGGCGTGGTTGCCGGGCCGGTACAAATTAGCGATACCGTGACGGATGCTGGGACGCATGGCGCGGCCGGCGGTACGGCTGAGGCGCCGAAGACCGCGAAGCAATGCCCATGCCACGCCCGCGAGAAAAATCAGACTGCCGGCGAGGCCAAGAACGAAATAAGCGCCCATCAGGGCCGAATCGCTGAGCCACGCGGCGATGGCTCCGATCCCCACCAGGATGAGGAGCGCGGAGACGATGGATTCACGCGCGTTGCGCAGCCATCGCCTCCACGCCGGCTCGCTAGACGCGCTGCCTTCGGTCATTTCACGGCGGAAGATGAGTCCGGGACGGATGCGCTTGATCGAAAGCAGGGGCGGCAGAGTAAATAACAAGGTTGAGAGGAGCGCAATGGCCATCCCTTGCCCGGCGGTGACGAAATCCCACGGCACGCGGGCGCTCACGGTGAAGTAACGCGCCAGAAAAAACGGGAACGCGCGTTGCACGGCAAGGCCTGCGATCACGCCCAGTATTCCGCCCGCGAGCCCCAGGCCGGCGGTCTGGAGAACATAGATCCAGACGATCTGGTTCGAGCGCGCGCCCAGGCACTTCATCACGGCGATGCTGTCCATCTTCTGCGCGAGATGCGCCTGGATGGCGGTCGCCACACCGAGCGCGCCCACGATGAGCGCGATCAGGCTGACGAGACTCAGAAAGATGGTGGCGCGTTCCAGTCCTTTCTCAATCGCCGGATTTGCCTGCCGAAAATCGTTGATCTGCGAATCGGGAAACACGCGCTTCAGCTCCCGCCGGATTTCTTCGATGCCAATGCCCTTCGCTGGTATTCGAAACAGAAATCGTTCGGAAGCGCGGCTGCCCGGAATCAGCAGGCCGGTTCGCTCCAGGCCATCTCTCGACATGAGAACGCGCGGCCCTACGTTGAGACTGCCGGACATCCGGTCGGGTTCGGATTCCAGGCGGCCGATGATCCGGAAGTCCTGTCCTCCGATCCGCAGATCGTCGCCCGGTTTCAGGTTCAGCCGCAGAAGCAGGTCCTCGGAGACGGCGGCGGCGGTGGGCGAAAGCTTTTCCGAAATTGTGCCCGGCGGACTAAGCTTGACTGTTCCGTAGAAAGGGTAGACGTGCGGATCCACGGCCTTCACCGATACCAGGAGCGGCGTTCCGCTCTTCACGTCGGAAGCCATTGTGAGGGTTTCGGTGAGCCAGGTCCGGCGAATGCCGCGCGCCTCCAGCCTGAGCATTTCGGCGGTCTGGGCCGCGGAGGGCAATGCAAACACACGGACGGAAATATCGGCGGCCATCAGCGTGCGGGCCTCGCGCAGGAGCACCGCCTGAAACGCACGGCTGAAGCCGCGCACGCCGGTGAGAGACGCCACGCCGAGGGCCACGGCAAGAACCACGAAGGCGAACTTCATGGCCGACGCGCGCGACTCGCGCCACGCGATCTTAGCGAACGTTTGAAACTGGCTCGGCACCGGGAACCTCCGCAACGCCGGGAAAGGGATTGTCGTCTGTGATCACGAGACCGTCGCGCAATGTGATCCGTCGATCGGCGCGGGCGGCTACCGCGGGATCGTGCGTGACCAGCACCAATGTGGTCTGCTCGCGTCGGTTGAGATCGATCAGCAATTCGAGAATGTGCGACCCGTTGGCGGTATCCAGATTGCCCGTGGGTTCATCGGCCATGAGGATGGGCGGATGCACCATGAACGCCCGTGCGAGAGCGACGCGCTGCTGTTCGCCGCCGGAGAGCTGCACGGGGTAATGTTCGCGCCGCGCGTCGAGGCCGACGCGG
>JAOAPQ010000146.1 GCA_025462965.1 Bryobacterales bacterium | reverse complement strand
AGTTTGTCCACGATCAGGTGGTCGCCGGTCATGAGCGTACCTTCCATGGAAGCCGTGGGAATAACGAAGGGCTGGGCAACGGTGCTGGTGGCGAAAATCAGAATGATGAAGTTGACGGCCCACTCGGCGATGGTTCGAGACATATCCGCTAAAATGTTACGCGGACGAGAGGGGTAATGTTCCATTTGGTTTTGGGCGGCGGTTTGGAGTTGCGGCTGCTCGAGGAGCGGCACGCGGAGGAGGTGTTTCGCGCGACGGAGCGGAACCGTGAACAATTGCGCGAGTGGCTGCCCTGGGTGGACAGGACTTATTCGCCGGAAGAGCCGCGCCAATTTATCTTGAAGTCCCTGGAGCAGCACGCCAACCGGGAGGCGCTCGCGGCCGGCATTTTTGCTGATGGCGAGCTTGCGGGAACGATTGGCCTGCACAAGCTCGATATGCTGAACCACGGCACGAGCATCGGGTATTGGCTGGGTGGCGCGTACCAGGGACGCGGCATTATGACGAGGGCGTGCCGGGCGATGGTGAGCCACGCTTTTGCCGAGTATGCGCTGCACCGCATTGAGATTCGCTGCGCTCCGGGCAACGTGAAGAGCTGCGCGGTTCCGAAGCGGCTCGGTTTCGTGCGGGAAGGGACGGCGCGGGAAGCGGAGTGGGTGAATGACCGATATCTGGACCTGGTGATCTGGGGAATGCTGGTACAGGATTGGAAGGGCTAGTGGAGTTCGCAGGCAAAGTCGTTCTGGTGACGGGCGGCAAGAGCGGCATCGGACGCGCGGTTGCGGAAGAGTTCGAGCGCCAGGGCGCAACGTTGATTGCGCGCGGCCTCCCGGAACTGGACGTGACTTCGCAGAGAGACGTGGACAAGCTGGTGAGCGGGCTCGACCGGCTCGACGTGCTGGTGAATTGCGCGGGCATCATTCTGCGGGACGAAGAGTTCGAGATGCCGGCGTTTCTACGCGTGCTGGACGTCAATCTCGCGGGAATGATGCGGCTCTCGGTGGCATGCAGGCCGCTGCTGGCGCGCGATGAAGGATGCATCGTGAACATCGCTTCGCTATTGAGCTTCTTCGGCGGGGCGCGCGTGCCGGCTTATAGCGCCAGCAAGGGCGGCGTGGTCCAGCTTACGAAGTCGCTAGCGGTGGCGTGGGCGAAGGACGGTATTCGCGTGAACGCGGTGGCGCCTGGGTGGGTGGCGACGGGCTTTACGCAGGCGCTGCAGGACGATGTCCAGCGGTCCGCGGCGATTCTGGCGCGTACACCGATGGCGCGATGGGGACGGCCGGAGGAGATCGCTCGCGCGGTGATATTCTTGTGTTCGCCCGCAGCTTCGTTCATTACCGGGGTGGTATTGCCGGTGGATGGCGGATACTCGGCCGCCTGAATACATGCCAGCCAGCACTCACGACTTATCTCCCGCGCAGATTGTTTTGACCGCCGTTCCGGATGACGAGCGGGTTTGGGTACCGCAGGCGCCGAACGTCTGGTTCCGTCCGCTAATGTTGAATACGCTGGCGGGAGCGTGGTGCAACCTGCTGCGGGTGCGGAAGGCGGGGATTCTCAGCCGGCACAGGCATCCGGCGCCGGTCCATGGGTATGTGATCAAGGGGGCGTGGCGGTATCTGGAGCATGATTGGGTAGCGCGCGCGGGAGACTATGTTTTTGAGCCACCTGGGGAGACGCACACGCTTTATGTGCCGGAGGATGTGGAAGAGATGATCACGTTTTTCCAGATTTCCGGGTGTATGTACTATGTGGATGAACACGGGGAACATACGGGGTTTGAGGACGTGTTCACGAAGATCGATATGTGCCGAAAGCATTATGCTGCTTGCGGGCTGGGGGCGGAGTATGTGGATCAGTTTGTGCGGTAGAAAGGTGATGACCTATTGCGGTAGGGCGAACGTGAGGACTGCGCCGCCGCTTGGCATTGTCACGTACTGGCGGCCGTTTACCTGGTAGGTGATCGGCGCGGTGACTAAGCGGGCGCCGGTGTTGATTCTCCATAGGTTCTTGCCGGTTTTCGCGTCGAACGCCATTAGATAGCCGTCTTCGTCTCCGGCGAATACCAGATTGCCGGCGGTCGAGAGCGTGCCGGCCCATGGTGCGCGCTGGTATCGGAATGTCCATGCGCTTTTGCCGGTGAGCGGATCGTAGGCGTTGAGCAGACCCCACTCTTTTTCGTCCGTAACTCCGCGGAATACGCTTCCCCAGTATGGCTTACCCTCGGCGTAGACGGGCGGTGCGGAAAAGAAGACGTCGCATTGCTCCCGCACGGGGAAATAAAAGAGTTTCGTGTCCGGATTATAGGACGGCGCCATCCAGTTCGCCGCTCCGGCCAGCCCGGGACACACGCGCGTGCCTTCCGGCGACGGATCGGTGTGCGGGTTGAGGACCGGACGTCCCGCATCGTTGAGCTGTTTGGCCCAGGTCTGGCGTGCGAAGGGTTTGCCGCTCAGAAACTCGCCGGTTTCCCGATCCAGCACGTAGAAAAAGGCGTTCCGGTTGGCCTGCAGGACAAGCTTCCGTACCTTTCCCTGCCAGGGAAGATCGAGCAGCATCGGGGTTTCTTCGGCGTCCCAGTCGTGGAGATCGTGCGGCGTGAACTGGAAGTGCCACTTGAGCGTGCCGGTGTCGGGGTCCACGGCGACGAGCGAGCAGGTGTAGAGATTGTCGCCCGTGCGGCCTTCGCCGTAGAGGTCGGGGCCGGGATTACCGACTCCCCAATAGGTCAGGTTCAGCTTCGGGTCGTAAGTGCCAGTCATCCAGGCCGGACCGCCGCCGCGCTGGGCGGAATCGCCGAGCCATGTGTCGCCACCTCGCTCGCCTTTCAGCGGAACGGTCCAGAATCGCCAGGCGCGCTTCCCGGTTACGGCGTCATACGCGTCAATAAATCCGCGAACACCCTGTTCCCCGCCCGAGATTCCGACGATAACCTTGTCATGGACCACAAGAGGGGCCAGGCTGGCGTAGTGAGTGCCCTCGACCCAGGGCGCCATTTCCGCCTGCCACAACAAACGCCCGGTTTTGACGTCGAGAGCGACGATGTTGGAATCGGGCGTGACCATGAAAAGGCGTTCTCCCAGGATGGCGAGACCGCGGTTGGCCGCCGTGGCGTTCCGGCCCGAAGGAAACGCGTGTTTGTATTGCCAGAGCTGCCGGCCGCTGCGTGCGTCGAGCGCCACGGCAATTCCCCGCCCCGCGGTGATATACATGATGCCATCCACCACCAGCGGAACATTTTCGAAAGAGCCGGTCTCGCCGGTTTGATAGATCCACTCCAGGTGGAGATTCCTGACGTTCGTGGAATCGATCTGCTTGAGCGGGCGATGGCGGATCGCGGAGTAATCGCCCCAGTAGGTGAGCCAGTTCTGGGGTTCATCCAGGGCATGGACCAGGCGATCGCTGGTGACCTGTGCGATAAGGACGGGCGAGAGAGCGAACAGAAGCAGGAGCGGACGCATTATTTGATGCCTTTGGCTTTCTGTGCGTCGGCGCCGGAGAGAAGTCCGCCGCGCAGGCTATCGAGATAGGCGAGGAGATCCTGCAGGTCCGCTGCCGAGAGCCGGTTGTAGGCAGGCATCAGAGACTTCGTTTCATGCAGTACGTCCTGGAGTTCGGATTTGTCGAACATGGCGAATTTTTCGTTCGGCTGGCGAAGCTGGAGCGTGAACGTATCTTCGTTGATGCGGACGCCGCGAATTTTTTTGCCATCGCGGGCGACGGCCGTGACGCCTTCGTATTCCGGCGCGATGTCGGCCGAAGGATCGACGATGGATTGCTTGATGTACTCTGAGGATCGCGCGCCGCCGATACGTGTCAGTTCGGGGCCGTAGCTGCTACCGGCGTCTCCGATGCGGTGGCAGCCGGCGCAACCGTTGGCTGTGTAAAGATCGCGGCCATGCGCGGCGTTGCCGGCGACGGGAGTATCACTAACTCCGGATCCGGCGAGGGTACGGATGTAGTGGATAAGCTTCGCGAGATCGTCCTTTTCGAAGCTGCTGAACGCCGGCATTGTGGTGCCGGGGATCCCGTTGCGAACGATGCTCTGGAGTTCCTGATCGCTGG
>JAOAPQ010000140.1 GCA_025462965.1 Bryobacterales bacterium | reverse complement strand
AAGGTAAAAGAGCTCGCGGCATTGCTGAAGGTCACCCCACAGCACATTTACAAACTCATCGCACTCGGCATTGTTCCGTCGGTGAGAATTGCCGGCGCTATTCGGCTGGATCCGGCAGAAATCGCCGAGTGGTTAAGACGAGGAGAACCCGGCCACATTCGCCGTCTGCGACACGGCGCCGATAACGGCACGGTGTCGGGGCAGGGGCCGTGGCATAAGCGCTACCTTCATAAGCGCTACCTTAAGGATTAGCTGCGGTTTGCCCGTGATGCACCCGCGGTCGCTAACAAACCTTCCGACAAGCCGACTTCCCATTACTAATCGGACGTTGATGCTTTCGCCCATTTCGACCTACGATATCTGTCGCCTGGATGCGAGAACCATTGGGGGGTTGACCTCGCTCGATTTCGGCTGTCGCTTTGGCGGGATCGTCTTGATTGGCGTCGTTCGGACTCAGCGCACCTTGTCACACAGATGCAGCAGTATTTCGCAGAGTCCAACGGGTGAGTGAGGAATCGTGCGGAGTAATCGTGATGCTCGGTATGTGACGCGGGCGTTGGAATTCATAAAGCTGCACCTTAGGAATCATGGTCGGGTTGAGCTGTTGCCCGACCACCACTCCGCCCGGAGCAGGGCCCGCGTAGAGAATGTGCCAGCGCTGGGAACCAGGGTAGCAAATCGCGGCGGCTTCGAACATCTCCCGGGCCTTTCGTGCCAATTCATCGAGCTGGCTCTTATTCTTCAGCCAGCCCGTCGACCGATCTGGAACCGAACACCGATATACCGCTCGATCTCCCGCCGTCCCCTCCAGAAGTTCTACGGCGTCGATGGGCGCGGTCAACTCGAACAGGAAGAAGAGTTCCGCGGATGGATCCACAGATTTTACGGACTCCTCAACTGTAGGCATCGTCAATGCCGGCGGATCTTTCGGCCAGGCCCAAGTCGCTTGGTCTCGATGATACTGAAAGCCTCGGATGTTTAGGCGATTCGTCAGCAGGTGTCCTGCGTAAATACAGGCCGATACCGGCGCGAGCGGAAAGACGGCGATACGGGATGCCACTGCGTCGCTGCTCTCAATCATGGCGTGTATCTGAGTTTGTATACTCGTTTGGATCGCAGCCCAAGAATCGCGCGTTGCCGACACGTTGATTTGCATCACACTAGCTTCGTGATCCGGAGACAATGCTTCGGCGATTGTCGTTGGATCGAATGGAAAGTCGCCGTGCAATTTCAGCACTTTCCAGTGGAGATGAGTGAATCCTCGCTCAGGAAGGGCCGTGCGAACCCACGCCTCATGGCTCGCCTTGATTTCGAGCAGACGCTCATGCGGGTAGCGCTGTTTCAATGTGTCCACCTTCCGGTGGCAGTTGCGGCAGAGGAGAATGAGGTTTTCGTACTTGTCGCGAATCCGCAGATCGATCTCGACGTTTGCTCGTGGTCCAGCATCGCTCGATGCAGCTATGTGGCCCATCTCTCCTATCACGCAAACGGGATCATAATTGTCTTCCGTTACGAACAGCTCGATGCGGCAATCGGGCATCGCGCAGCGTCCAGCAGCTCGTCCCCATAGGAGCTTAAGCGTCTGCGGGTCGTAGTAGCGCGGACTCTTCGTCGGGTCAGGTTGGGCCTTGCCGATGCGATTCTGCTTCGGGATGCGTACCTTCACCTTCCCAGCTTCCGGTTTGTTGCCAGACTTCATAGAACCTCAGCCACTGTGATATCCACGGCATGATCGTATCCGCAATCAAACTGCTCGGCATCCACTCTTCGGACCGGTGTACACAGATATCCATCTGCCCATCGGGATAAACATGCGGCAGCCGAGTCTTGCCCGGCGCAAGCTTAAGCGTCGGACTCAAAATGGCGATGCGCGGACGTCGCCCGAGTGTATAGGAGATCTGGATGTGGTATGTGTCGCTCAACGGATGCGGCCACCAATCTCCGGTCCAAATGATACGGCTTCGCCTGAATGCGACAGCCAAGCCGGGAAACTTCGTACGCATCCGACCAATTTGCTGCGCCGCCGTGAGTTGAGCGGGTCGGTGCTGGAGACTAGATCGCGCCATGGTTCGTATTGCGAAGCATGGGGACCACCGCTGCCGTTGCAGGGACAATACATCCCATAGACGCAACCCCCAGCAGGGAGCCGCTGCGGTCTGCTTGCATGTTTCTGGCCTCCCGCAAAATGGCTTCATCAATCACGCGGCCAAACACACCCTTCGCGAGCCTCCCCGGATTGCCATGCGTCGAACAAACTTCTCGCCATGCTGTCGCGAATTTGCGGATGCCATCGTTGAACGCAAGGTATGCTCCTGGACAGGCGTCCCACCGTTCACTGAAGTCCTCGATGGAGTGAACCGGATTCGGTACCTGCAGTCTCCTCCCCTGGGCATGGGCTGCGTCCAGTCGCGCCACGATTCCATTCAATACCTCAAGCAGAGCCGTCGAAATCGACTGTTCTCCGCTGTACAAGTCGGCGGCTAACGTCGTGAGGACAATTGAGATCGGCGGGTATTCAGAGTTTGCGTAATGTACATCACGCCACCGCTTGAGCAATTGAACGATGAGTTGCAACATTGTCTTTTCTTCGGTTGCCTGCAATGCGGGCAGCGGTTCAACAGTGGCTTCGGCGATAATCAATTCACGGCGGGAATCGCTGAATTTTACGATGATGCGGCGCGATGCATTCTTGAACCAAACCGCATAGGCGACTGGATTGCTGGGTTTCCAACTGCGGCGGTCACGATCGGGAACCTGAACACAGGTTCCACCGTTGCGGTCATCGCGGCACGCTGGAAGAACGTCCAACCAGAATTCGTCCTTATACTCGATTCGCACACATCGGTTCTTCCTCTTGACCATACCGCCATACACGCCGTGGTCACTGAAGAGCTTGAACATGTGGTCCAGTAGCGCCATCGGATTGACGAGTTCGTGGGACACATCAAACTCGCATACCAGGTCCAGATCATGTGGTGTGTCGATCGGCTTCACTGTGGTCCGAAGGCGCATCGAGCCTTGCGGGTAGAGATTCGAGTCCCAGCGGGAGAACGGGCTGTTTGCCGCACTAATCACCTTCGCTATCGCGTGGTACCGATCTTCCGCTTTCTGATGCTGGGTCGGAGAAAGCTGCAAGTTGTCGCAGACATCGAACAGCATGAGGTCCAACGCATCCGCTCTAGCCGCTAACTCGTTAAAACCCATTTCCTCTCCTTGCGCGGAACTCTCGTCTCGTGTAGATCCGCGTCATTTCCCAACCCGTACACGTTTAGGCACTCGTTCCGATATGTGTGCCTGAGTGGAACCTTCGCCCTCTTTTTGCTGGCGTGCTTCCAAATTTGCGTTATGATTCTCGTGTGTATCATTCATAGGACGTATCGTGCATAGTACATTATGTCCTATGTATAAGACAGTGGAACATGTTTGCTTGCCCTCGTCAAGGGGCTCATAACTTTTTCTCAGGAGGTCCGATGACTCTGACGATCGACGATTTCGGTCGTTTGCTGGCAAAGAAGAGAGGCATTCGCGGCGTTCGTGCCGCAGCGCTAGACGCAGGCGTGACTCCAGCCACTTATTCCAGAGTGGAGAACGGGCACATGCCGGACCTGCAGACTTTCGCAAGTCTATGCAAGTGGCTCGGACGTGATCCGCGCGAATTCCTAGGTATGGAAACGAACGAAGCCGCCAAGAAACCCCGAGCTGTTGTTCACTTCAAGAAGAAGAAGACCGTGCAGGTGGAAACCGCAAAGGCACTCGGCGAACTCATTCTTGCGGCTCAGAGAGCGATTCTCGCTGCCGAAGATTTGGTTGGTCGGTAAACGTGCGCCGTGGATTCAAGGCGCAGGCGGAACGATCCGCCGCCGCGGCCCGGAATGCTCTGGGACTGCCACCGAATGCACCGATTGACCCTTGGTCTTACGCCGCCTGCCTGAACGTTCGAGTTCTCGATTTCAGCCAGCTTGGACTTCACCCGCGAGCCGTCTCCCAACTTACAGTCGTCGATGGTGACAGCTGGTCCGCCATGACCCTGCAGATCGATAGTACATTCGCAATCGTTCTTAATCCGGCGCATGCTATCACTCGGCAGCGCAATGATCTGATGCATGAACTCGCCCACATAGTGTTATGCCACACTCCAGCGCGTGTTGAGGTCTCAGAGACCGGATTGTTGCTGCTGAGCGATTATTCGGACGATCAGGAACAGGAAGCCGATTGGCTAGCTGCTTCGCTTCTATTGCCGCGAGATGGGCTCGTTCAATTACGTTCTGCGGGCCATTCCGCGGCGGATATCGCAAGTCGCTATGGCGTCAGTGAAGCGCTGTGCGCTTGGCGCCTCCGTATGACAGGCGTTGATGTCCAGATACGAAGAGCTTATCGCTGAACTTTCGTCCGCAACCAACGATTCGAGATGGATCGAATGTGAGAATAGCCAACCCACTTAACAGCCCTGGGGCACCGGGTTCACGGAATGGTGATTTCATGCGCGACTAAAGAGAGTAACGAACAGGCTAGTTGAAACCAGTACTGATAAACGCGCTTGTGTGAAGTTGCCAGGCCACCCAACTCTAGAGTGCCAAGTTAGCTCTTATGGAGTCGTGGTGGGCGGTTCAGCCGGCAAAAATTGTGCGGCTAGCTGGCCGAGCTGTCCCCTGTCGATGATTTGCGCGATGTCTTTGCGCTTGACGAATTTCAAATAAACCATCGTGGTTTCAATATCACTGTGCCCCATCCACTCTTGCAG
>JAOAPQ010000134.1 GCA_025462965.1 Bryobacterales bacterium | reverse complement strand
GATCTCCTCGCCGCGCCGGAACAGGTGCAGACCCGCAGCTATGGGGACGACTACTTCGTCATTGTGACCAACGCGAAAGAGCCGCACGTCAACGAGATCCGCCACGCGTTTCTGCATTACCTGGTTGAACCGCTGGTGGCCAAATACGGATTGGTCCTGATGAAAAAGGCATCCCTGGGAGATTACGCCGCGCCCGCCCCCGGGCTCGACGATTCCTACAAGAACGATTTCGTCCTGCTCACTTCCGAATGCCTGATCAAAGCCATCGAGACACGGCTGGATCATAAGCCAGAGGTGGTCAACCAGGCGTTGCATGACGGTTTCATCCTGACCCCGTTCTTCGCCGAGCAACTGGCTCTTTATGAAAAGGAGCCTGTGGCCATGAGGCTCTATTTCCCTGAGATGCTGAAGGCGCTGGATTCGCGCCGCGAAGGCCAGCGGCTCGCCAACGTGACATTTACGCCGAAGGCGAAGAGCGCGGAGCGGCCGAAGCAGGTTGTGGAAACCGCGCCGACCAGCCAATCGCTACGCACTGTGGAGCAAGCGGAGCGGCTCTACAAAGCCCAGCAGTATGAGGAGGCAAAAAATCTCCTCCTCAAAGCTCTCGAACAGCCCGGCGAGGCGGCCGATCACGCCCGGGCTTACTACAACCTGGGGCTCATCGCTCTCCGCGCGAAGAACCCCGAAATGGCCGAGAAGCTATTCCAGAAGACGATTGAATCCGGTCCCGATCCGTTTTCCCAGGCCTGGTCTCTCGTCTATCTCGGTCGTCTTTCGGGCCTGAGCGGTGATCGCGCTCAGGCCGTTAAGTACTACCAACTTGCGCTTGCCGTAAAAGACGCCTCGGACGAAGCCCACCGGGCCGCCGAAAAAGGAATCGAAAACTCCAAACAATGAGGAACACAGGAATGACGAAGATCGCACTTGTGGGGCTGCTGACGCTGGCCTCTTCCGCGCTGATGATGGCGCAACCGAAGCCGAAGTCGCAGGCCGAAGTAACGGCCCTCCAGGCAATGTTCAGCGCCACCGATGCCGACGCCCGCATTAAGGCCGGCCAGGATGTAATTGCAAACTTTGCGAATACCGAGTTCAAATCAATCGTGCTCTTCACCATCGCGGATTCCTATAACCGCAAAGGTGACACCGCCAAGATGGTGGCCTATGCCGAACAGTCTCTCGATGCCGATCCGAAAAACTATCAGGCCATGATACTGCTGGCACAAGGAATCGCGGCGCATGTTGGAACTGACGACCTCGATCGTGACAAGCGTCTTGCCGAAGCCGAAAAGTATGCGAACCAGGCGCTCGAGACCATTCAAACGGCTACCAAAATTAACCCCGCCATGACTGACGACCAGTGGGCCGCCGCGAAAAAGGACTACACGGCTGATGTCCACCAGGCGCTCGGCATCATTGCCTCGGCGCGCAAGAAGTATGACGTTGCCATCGTTGAGTTCAAATCTGCCATTGACGGCGCCGCCACTCCCGATCCCGCGACCATGGTGCGTCTTGGCCAGACATACAATAAGGCCGGCAAGTATGACGACGCCATCGCGACCCTGGACAAGGTCATGAACGCCCCGGACGTCAATCCTGCAGTTAAGCAGTTTGCCCAGGCCGAGCGTGTGCGGGCCGTACAGGCAAAGGGCGCGGCCAAGTAACGCGCTTGTCCAGTCTCCACGAGCTGGAAAGCATTATCGGTCACCAATTCAGTAACACGGAGTTACTGACTCGCGCGTTAACCCATTACTCGCACGTTTACGAATCGCTTCCGCCCGGCTCGCCCCGGACTGTGTTGCGCGATAACGAACAGCTTGAATTTCTGGGCGACGCCATCCTGGGCTTCGTGGTGAGCGAATGGCTGGTTTCGCGGTTCCCGGACTATTCGGAAGGCAAGTTGAGCGAACGGAAGGCCCACCTGGTGAGCGCGGCGCACCTGGTCGAGGTCGCCCGCGCGCTCGATATCGGCCGCTTTCTGTTCCTGGGCAAAGGCGAAGAAATGAGCGGGGGCCGCCAAAAGAGAGCGATGCTGTCGGATGCTCTCGAAGCCCTGATCGCGGCCGTATATCTTGACGGCGGCATCGCCGCGGCCCATTCCTTCGTTTTGCGCTGTGTGCTGACGGATGAGGCCGTCGGCGCGGGTGGCGACCTGAATGGTCGGCCCGACTATAAAACTTCGTTGCAGGAACTGGCGCGCTCCCGCAAATTGTCGATGCCGCGTTATGAGGTCGCGCGGGAAACGGGCCCGGATCATGCCAAAATCTTCACCGTGCAAGTTACCGTCGGGCCGGAGCTTTGCGCGCAGGGAGAAGGCTCGACTAAAAAGAGCGCCTCCCAACGGGCCGCCCGGAAAGTCTTCGAAATGCTCTCGCCGCCGGAATGACGCTTCTATTGGGCCGCTGACCCGCGAATGTAGGGCGGGATGCCATCCCGCCGCGGATTGTTTACCCGCCTGCCCGTATCAGTTCTATCGGCAGCTAATAACCGAGCCGCTCGCCCGGATAATACTTATCCTGAATCTTATGCGCGATACCCTTATCGCACGCATCGTCCAGCTTCTTCCGGAACTCCGGTTCGTTCGCGACGCCCATTGCCGCCGCGAGCCGGTCCTTCGTCAAACCCGGACGCGAGGCGAGAACGGCCGCGAGCGATGACTCGAATTCATCCATCGAGTGCCAAGTATAACGCGCGCGTTGGTCCGTACCGCCGTTGGCTACGGCTCGTCGTTCAATCTCAACCGCACCGTCTGCTTGCCACCTTCCGCCACGGTCAAGTTCTCCCCTTGGTAGCGCTGCAGAACCTGGGGATTGCGGTATTCGATCGCATTCACGTCCTGCCAGGCATACGCGATGTAGTCTCCCGGCGCAGTCGCACTCAAAGTGAATTTCCCGTTGGCGTCCGTGCGTACGATTTTCTCCTGTGAAGCGGCGAGGCCCCCACGCCTCGTCAGCAGAACGCTGCAATTGGAAACCGGTCGATCGCCCTTCATCACCGTTCCACTCACCTCCGCCCCGTTCGAGCCGATAACGATATCAAGCGGCGCCGTGGCCTCCCCGCCGGAGATCGAAATCGAGCCGGAGAGCGCGTCCAGGCTCCCCAAGACCGCCGATTTCACGTAGTACGGATCCTGCACCGCAATCTGAAGGACATACTCGCCCGGCGTAATCTCCGGGAGGATGAAACTCTTGTCGGGGCGCAGGCGTGCCGAAGGCTGCGGGTTGAACCCAAAATCCTTCGGCCGCAGCATAACGGCGAGGCGTTGCGTGTCTAAGGCCGGTACTCCTTCTTTTTCCTCGATCCGCACGGTTCCGGAGATTGCCGCTCCCTTGCTAACCGCTACGGTCACGTCCTCCAGGTCACCCCGGGCGACACTCACCTCCTGCGAGCCGGACAAACGCTCCCCGCCCTGAAACGCGCTGGCACTGACCACGTATTGCCCGGGCGTCACGTCTTTGACGATAAACGCGCCCGTATCCTGGCTCACCTGGACCGGGCGTCCCGGGCCGTTGAAGTGGTCGACAGCGTTTCGCGGACCAAGCATCACCATCCCGTTGAATCCCGGCGGCATATTGGCGATTCGTCCGCTGATGGTAAATCCGCGAGCCGGCTGCATATGGAAATCCGCTCTGCCTTCGGCCCCGGGTGCTAGTTCAATGGGCGTGGCGCTCGAAAAATCGGAGGCGCCGGCATAGTAAAGCGGCGCGTAAGTAGTATCCTCCGCAGCCGAATCCGCGTCTGATGGTTTCAGTCCCTTCATGGGACTCCCCGTTGACCGAACCGGTACAGCGGCGCTGACGTAATAACGCCCCGGAGGCAGTTGCGCGATCCGGTATTCACCGAGATCATTGGTGGCAGCGCTGTTGGCGGGACGGACCAGGCGCTGGCCCATCGCGATCATCGATTGCAGCACCTGGACGTTCGCGCCGATCATCGGGTCCCCATTCTCATCCACCACCTTACCCGTCACCACGCCGTAAGGGGTTAGGCGAATCACAGCCTCTCCCCCATCGGGTCCGGCGTCCTGAGTCACATTCCTTCGCGCAAACCCGCGCCGCTCGGCCCAAATCATGCATCGCCCTGGGCTCAGATTCGGAAACTCGAAGCGTCCGCCCGCGTCCGCAGTAGTCGTCTGCACGGCCACTCCCACCTGTGTACCGCCTTGACATTGGAGACCTACGGTGGCGCGTCGCACCGGCTCGCCGGTAATGTCGTTCACCACCGAACCAGCCATCCGGAATGTGTCGGCGGGGCCGCCCGACGCGCATGCCGCAAGAGCGCAGAGCAGAATCGCCGGTTTCCTCACACTGTCCATTCTCCTACGGCTGGCGCGGGTAGCCGGGGGGAATCAGCAGGAACACCGGGTCGTTCGACATCGTCACGGTCGCGGGCAGACGTCCTACATATTCGCCATCCGTTTGCAGATGGACCGGTTTGCCATTGATCGGCGCCAGCCGCAATTCACTGGCACGATAAACTTCCACCCCTTTGACCCACCGATGCTGCTTCGCCGCCACAGCCGCCAGATACAGGGCATACCGGTAGGAATTGCTGCCATGAAACAATACAACCTCGAACTGTTCGTCCAGCAGCGATACATCGGCGGCAATCTGCATATCCCCCCCGTAGTTCCGCACCTTGCTGATCAGCGCGAAAGAACAATCGTGCCGTTTGCCGTCGGCGATCACCTGAAACTCTTCCAGCGTTCGCCCGAACTGCAGAAACCCGCTCACCCAGTAGGCGGCCTTTCCAATGCGGGCTTTCAGCGAGTGATCCAGGTCCAAGACAATCTTCGCGTCCAGGCCGGCGCCCGCCATTAACAGGAAGTGCTGCGAAGACCCGTTGTCCAGATCCAGCCGGCCTAGCGGAACGCGCCTCGCCGTGCATTCCGGAATGCGCCGCGCCGCACGTTCCATGCTGGCCCCGAGCCCCACTTCGTTCGCGAGCACGTTGGCGGTGCCGGCGGGCAGGACGGCCAAAGGGACCGAAGAACCCACCATTCCCTCCACCACTTCATTGATCGTCCCGTCGCCGCCGGCGACCACGATAAGGTCGGACCCCTTCTCGATACATGCGCGCGCGATTCCTCCAGCGGTTCGCGGAGCCGTTGTCTCGTGGCACACGACCCGGCGCCCGTGGGTCTTGAGCGCCTCGATGGACCGGTTCAGCCTCTCCACCCTCCTGCCGCGTAACCCCCCAGCGAACGGGTTGTAAATCAGTGATATGTGTTCGTAGGGAAAAATGATATTCCGTCCAGTCGACCGCTTATCATAATCCCATGGGAAGCAAGTCAGAGGTGGAGGGGAAACCGCCCCATGAGGAGATCGAGGCCTTGCAGGAGACGATCCGTCATCATGAGTATCAGTATTACGTGTTGGACCGGCCGGAGATCACCGACTCCGAATACGATGTCCTGATCCGCCGGCTGCAGAAGCTTGAGAATGACCACCCCGAGTTGGTAACACTCGATTCACCCACCAGGCGCGTCGGCGGCAAGGCGCGCGAAGGATTTGTCAAAGCCGCGCATAGCTCCCCCATGCTCAGCCTGGACAACGCGCTCGATGAGCGTGAGTTGCGGGAATTCGACCGCCGCGTGCGCGAGGGACTGAAGGACAGCCCATTGACTTACGTAACTGAGCTTAAAATGGATGGATTGTCGCTCGCCACCCGGTACCGGAACGGAATTTTCGCACAAGCGCTTACCCGCGGCGATGGGTTGACCGGCGAGGATGTCACGGAAAACGCGCGCACCATCCGATCCTTGCCCCTTTCCGCGCGCAACCAGATCCGCGAGTTTGAAGTCCGGGGCGAAACGGTCATGAACCGCCGCGCGTTCGAGGCCCTGAACGCCCGCCGCGAAGAGCAAGCGCTCAGCCGGTTCGCCAATCCTCGAAACGCAGCCGCCGGGTCGCTGCGCGTCCTCGAGCCTTCCATCACCGCCTCGCGCCGGCTGGATTTCTACGCGTATATGCTTCTGGTGGACGGGCGGCCGCCTTTCGCCTCCCATTGGGAAACTCTGGACTGGCTGGAGCGCCACGGATTCAAGGTCAATCTCCGCCGGCAGCGTTGCGAAAGCATCGACCAGGTCATTGAGTTCTGTCGCGAGTGGGAAGCAAAGCGCGAGGAACTGCCGTACGAGATCGATGGAGTAGTGGTGAAGGTGGATAGCATCGCGGCCCAGGAGAAGCTTGGGTACACCGCCAAAGCGCCGCGTTGGGCCATCGCTTTCAAGTACGCCGCACGCCAGGCCGTAACCAAGGTGGAAGGCATTGAAGTGCAGGTCGGCCGCACCGGAGCGCTCACGCCGGTAGCGCACCTCACACCCGTTGCCGTCAGTGGCGTCATGGTCGCCCGCGCGACCCTGCACAACGAAGATGAGATCGAACGCCTCGGCCTCAAGATCGGTGATCTGGTGATTGTCGAACGCTCGGGCGACGTGATTCCCCGCATCGTTCGGGTGCAGGAGCAGGGCTCGTATCGGAAGCCGTTTCAGATGCCGAAGGAATGCCCTGTGTGCGGCGGCAAAGTAGTCCGCGAGGACGGGGAGGCGGCCAGCCGCTGTATCAATACCAACTGTCCCGCGCGGTTGAAGGAGTCGCTGCTGCACTTCGCATCCCGAAGCGTCATGAATATCGACGGGATGGGGGAGGCGATCGTGGATCAACTGGTCGATCTGGGCATGGTCCACAGCGTCGCCGACATTTACGAACTGCAGGTCGAGAAGCTGCTGGAAATGGATCGTCTGGGGCCGAAATCCGCGAGCAATCTGAAACGCAACATCGATAAGTCGCGCCTGAATCGGCTACCGCGCGTGATCCAGGCGCTCGGGATACGTTTCGTCGGTGAGCGCACGTCCGTTCTGCTGGCGGAGCACTTTGGCAGCCTCGACAAAATTGCGAAGGCTACCGAAGAAGAACTTCAACAAGCGGATGAAATTGGGCCGCGCATCGCACAGAGCATTGCGCTATTTTTCAAGGAGGGCCGCAATCGGGAACTGGTCGAGCGGCTCCGCGCTGCGCAGGTTTCATTTGAATACCAGACCAGGAAAAAACCGGCCGGCCCGCTGCAAGGGTTGACGTTTGTGCTAACCGGTACTTTGAGCGGGTTGTCGCGGGAGGAAGCCAAGGCCCGGATCGAGGCTGCCGGCGGCAAAGTCAGCGCGGCAGTTAGTAAGAAAACGAACTTCGTCGTCGCGGGCGCCGAAGCCGGTTCGAAGCTGGACAAAGCGCTAAGTCTAAATATTTCAGTGATTGACGAGGAGAAACTTCTGGAGATGCTCAAATAATGTCTACTGGTTTTCCGCTGGGATTGCGAGTACTGTAGATATATACACCAGTGCCTACGAACGATGACAAAACGGTTCTGGCCGTGGATGACGATCCAGACGTACTGCGCTTGGTTGAAGCGATCTTGCGCCGGTTCGGATTTCGCGTTCTGGCTGCGGCAAGCGCGGACGAAGCGTTGGAAATCTTCAGCGGCTTGGAGCATCCCCCTGATCTGCTATTGACCGATGTAGTAATGCCCGGCGTTAGCGGACCTGTTCTGGCGGATCGACTCCTCGCGGCTGAACCGCAGATGCGCGTGTTATTCATGTCCGGTTACGACAATCGGCAGATCGTACAGCATTACGTCGTGAAGCCTGGGTTTCCCCTGATCCCTAAGCCTTTTACCCACGAGAGTCTTGCCGCGAAGGTGCGCGAAATCCTCGCTGCGCCGCAAACGGCGTTGAATGATCGCCCGTCGGTATAAAGTCCGCGGACGCGTGCAGGGTGTCGGCTTCCGTGACTTCGTGCAGCGCGCCGCTACCAGCCTCGGTCTGAAAGGGTTCGCGCGCAATGATGACGACGGTTCAGTCGAAATCATGGTGGTGGGTCCGGAGGACTCGGTCTCCGCCTTGGCGGGACTCTTACACAGCGGTCCGCGCATGGCCGACGTCCGTGGGGTTGAAGAGCACGAAGCTCCCGTGCAACAATACGGATCGTTCGACATCAAGCCGTAAACTCCATGGACAATCTGAAAACGCTGGTACGGGAGATCCCCGATTTCCCGAAGCCGGGAATCCTGTTCTATGACATCACAACACTGCTGAAAGACAGGCACGGCTTTCACGAGGTCATCGACCGGTTGAAAGCTCATTATGAAGGCTGTGGCGTGGATACTGTGCTCGGCATCGAGGCACGCGGATTCATTTTCGCGCCCGCTCTGGCCTACGCCCTCGGCGCGGGTTTCGTTCCCGTACGCAAGCCGAAGAAATTGCCCGGTGAGTGCGTGAGCATCACCTACGATCTGGAGTACGGCAGCGATTCCCTGGAAATCCATCGCGACGCCATCGGCGAGGGGTGCCGCGTGCTCATCGTCGACGACCTGCTGGCCACCGGAGGCACCGCCGCGGCGGCCACCCAGCTCGTCGAGCGCATGGGCGGCACGGTCTCCGGTCTGGCCTTCGTGATCGAACTGACGTTTCTGAACGGCCGCGAGAAGCTGAATGGCCGCGACGTTTACTCGATGCTGAAGTATGACGCTTAGGGAACTTGCCTGTGACCCGGGAGACGCGCGTTCGCGCGCACGCCAAAATCAACCTGGGCCTTCGAGTCCTCTACCGCCGGCCTGACGGCTTTCACGAAATCCGGACCATCTTCCAGACCATCTCACTGGCGGACGACCTCCGCATAAGCTATTCCCGGGCGCGCAGTACCTCAATCTCCATCGGTGGTGATCTTCAGATTGCCGATAATCTCGTGGAGCGCGCCGCGCGGGCCTGCCTCGATGAGATGCGGCTGAGCGGGCGGCTCGAGTTCGTCCTCACGAAAAAGATTCCCATGGGCGCGGGTCTGGGCGGCGGTTCTTCCGATGCGGCGGCGGTGCTGTTGGCTCTTCCCGTTCTCGCCGGCCGCTCCATTCCCCTCGAACGTCTCCTACTCATAGCCGAATCTCTCGGCAGCGACGTGCCGTTCTTCCTGCTGGGCGGTACGGCGGTGGGCTTAGGCAAGGGCGAAGAGCTGTATCCGCTCCCGGATCTGCCGCCACGCGCGGGGCTCCTGGTCTCGCCGGGCATTCACGTCTCCACGGCGGGCGCGTACAAGGATCTAGGTGCCGCCCTGACGCCCGCCGCGGCCAAGTTGCTGGATTTCCAGCGGAGCGCGTTCGACCCGCTTGGCTCCGTATTGCACAACGATTTCGAAACCGTCGTTTTTCCACAACACGCCTGTCTGGAGAGCATCAAGACAAAGCTCACGAAAAGCGGTGCGCGGCCCGCATCGATGAGCGGTAGCGGTTCCACCATTTTTGGCTTCTTTAACAATTCCGAAACAGCCCGGCGCGTCGTACAATCACTGAGTGGAGAGAATGTCTATCCCGTTACACTCCTCACCCGCGCGCGCTATCGCTCCGAGTGGCTGCGCCGCCTAAAGCCCCATCTCTCTACTAACCTATGGCCGCCCCGAAGCCGGTACGCGCGATGAATCCCGAACGAATCAAGATTTTCACTGGCCGCTCCCATCCATCGCTGGCGGAGGAGATGGCTCGCTGTCTGGGCCTCGAGCCGGGCAAAGCCAGGATCAAGCAGTTTTCCGACGGCGAAACGAACCTGCAAATCCAGGAAAATGTGCGGGGTGCGGACTGTTTCATCGTCCAGCCGACCTGTCGCCCGGTCGATCAAAACCTGATCGAACTGCTGCTCTTCATCCAGGCGCTGAAACTCTCGTCAGCGGAACGCATCACGGCAGTGTTACCCTATTATGGGTACGGTCGCCAGGACCGCAAAGATAAGCCACGCGTGCCGATCTCGGCAAAGCTGATGGCGCAGTTGATCGAAACGGCTGGCGCGGACCGGGTGATGGCGGTTGATTTACATGCCGCCCAGATCCAGGGCTTCTTCGATGTTCCGGTAGACCACCTGTTTTTCCGGCCGGTAATGATCGATTATTTCCGGCGTCTGGAACTCCCGGATTTGATGGTGGTGTCGCCCGACGCGGGCGGCGTGGAACGTGCCCGTTCCGTGGCCAAGAGACTGAACGCTCCCCTTGCGATCATCGACAAGCGGCGTGAAGAATCGAATGTCGCGGAAGTGATGAATGTGGTAGGTGATGTTAGGGGGCGTAACTGTCTGATTGTGGACGACATGATCGACACTGCGGGCACCCTGGTAAAGGGCAGTGAAGCGCTGTTGAGCTATGGCGCTGCGAGTGTAACGGCATGCGCTACCCATGGCGTGCTGTCCGGTCCGGCGGTCGAGCGGATCGAAGGCTCGGATTTGAAAGAAGTAATCGTCTCGAATTCCATCCCGCCCTCGGCGGAGACGAAGGCGAGCAAGAAGATTCGGATGTTATCGATCGCGCCGCTGCTGGCCCGGGCGGTGCAGGCGATTCACGAAGAGACGTCCGTCAGCGGTCTTTTCGGCTAACGCCGTCTGGTATCGCCGGCAATCTTGTTGCCGGTGCTTTTTTTGCTGTACAACGCGCCCCAACCCACGAGCCGTACGACGGACTTGGGAAGCGCCAACGAGGAGAAGACGTAAGTGAGAACAACTACTGTAGTTACCGCGGAAGTGCGTGAAAGCCGCGGCAAGAACGAAGCCCGGCGAACGCGCGTGCGCGGCATGATTCCGGGCGTGGTGTATGGAGCTTTCAAAGATCCCGTCGCCATCGCCGTAAACCCGAAGTCCATTCAGCAGATCCTGCGAAGCAAGACGGGCCATAACACGATTTTCAACGTGGATATCGCCGGCCGCGAAAACACGCCTGTCATGGTCGTGGACGAGCAGTACGATCCGGTGAAGAGCAACCTGCTGCACGTCGATCTGAAACGCATCGACCTGACTAAGCGCATCCGCGTGGCCGTGCCGGTCATCGTACACGGCGAAGCGAAAGGCATCAAACTCCAGGGCGGCCTCCTCGAGATCATCACCCGTTCAGTGGAAATCGAGTGTGTGCCGGACGAGATCCCCGAGCACTTCAGCCTGGACGTTACCGAGTTGATGATCGGCCAGAGCATACGCGCGAGCGAGATTCAGATGCCTGGTTCGGCCAAACTGGTCGGAAACCCGGATCTGGTGATTGCCCATGTGGTCGGCCAGCGCGCCGAAGAAGCCGCGCCTGCCGCTGAAGCCGCTACGACGTCCGAACCGGAAATCGCGAAAAAGGGCAAGAAGGAAGAGGAAGCGCCCGCAGCCGACGCCAAGGCCAAGAAGAAGTAGCAGGTGTTTCTGGTCGCGGGTCTCGGCAATCCGGGGGAGGAGTATGCGGATACGCCGCATAACATCGGCTTCCTGGTTGTCGATACGATCGCGGCCGGAAAGAACATTCGGGTCACCCGCCACGATTCCAAAGCACTGGTCGGGGTGGGTGACATCATGCTGGCCAAGCCCCAAACGTATATGAACCTGAGCGGCACATCGCTGAAGCCCCTGATGGAAAAACATGCCATCTCGCCATGCGAACTGATCCTCGTCTATGACGAACTGGATCTGCCGTGGGGCGAAGTTCGCATCAGGCCGAACGGACGGCCGCGCGGTCACAATGGTGTCGCCTCGGTGGTCCAGAACCTGGGTACCGAGGAGTTTACAAGAGTACGGCTGGGGGTTCACCCCGGCTATCCCCTGAAGAAGGGGAAGGATTATCTGCTGTCGCCGTTTTCGCGGCAGCAGAAAAAGGAATTGGACGAAGTGCTCGGCTTTGCGGCCGATGCAGTGAGTTCAATAATTGCCGAAGGCGTCGAAAAGTCCATGACGAAATTCAATCGTCGCGCCCCAGGCTTAACAACCGAGGAAGAATGAGAATTTACGAAGAGCTGTTTATCGTCAAGCCGGAAGTGCCGGAGGAGGAGATCGACACCTTCATCGAACAGATGAAGGGCCACATCACTCATGCCGGTGGAACCGTGGATAAGGTCGAAAAGTGGGGCAAACGCCGCCTCGCTTACAAGGTCGAAAAGCACCGCGAGGGATCTTACGTCCTCCTGCAGTTCACCGCCGGAGCGGAGGCCGTCAAGGAAGTCGAGCGCCGCCTGCGGGTCGCCGAACAGGTGATCAAGTTTCTGACGGTGCGCATCGATGAGACGCTGAAGCGCCTCGAGAAGCGCAAGAAGGATCGCGACAAGCGCGCACACCGCAAGGCCAGCCAGCCCGCCGCGCCTGCCCAACCCGCGGCTCCGCCGATGTTCGGCGAAGCTGAACCCGCCCATGCTGCCCCCGGCGCGCCGATGCCGGGAGCGCCCGCGCCGGGAGCACCCGCACCCGCCCCACCGGCGAACCCCAACCAGGAAGGACGATAGGAGAAGACCATGGCCGAACAAAGAGATACACGCGGCAGCCGTCCGGGCAGCGCATCCCAGCGTCCCACTGGCGGTGACAAAGCCGTTGCCACTGGCAAGAAACAATATTTCCGGCGCAAGAAAGTATGCCGGTTCTGCGTCGAGAAGATCGACGACATCAACTACAAAGACGTGCGCATGCTTTCCGCATTCATCGCCGAGCGCGGCAAGATCGTTCCCCGCCGCATTTCCGGCGTCTGCGCTCCGCACCAGCGCCGTCTCAGCGACGCGATCAAGAAGGCGCGTAACATTGCCCTTCTGCCGTTCGCGGCGAGTGTGTAAAGGAGGACACCATGGAAGTCATTCTCAGAGAAGATGTCGATAACCTGGGCAGCCGCGGCGACCTTATCAAGGTCGCCAATGGCTACGCCCGCAATTTCCTGATTCCCCAGAAGAAGGCCGTCGCCGCCACCGAGTCGAATCGCAAGATCGTCGAGCAGGAGCGGGACGCGCACAATCGGCGCGAAGCGAAGCTGAAGACCGAGTTCGAAGGTCAGGCGAAGCAACTCAACGGCACGGAAGTCACCATCGCCCAGAAGGTCGGCGAGAACGACCAGCTCTTCGGCTCCGTCACTTCGCAGAACATCGCGGATATGCTCGAAAAGAAGGGTTTCACGATCGAGCGTCGCAAGATCCAGCTCGAAGAGCCGATTCGTACGCTCGGCGACCACAAAGTGACGATCCGTCTCCATCGCGAAGTTACGGCGGAGATCACGGTCCACGTAGTCAAAGATGAGGAATAGCGTGTTTGACCTCAGTGGTCAGACAGCGATCGTAACCGGGGCCGCGACCGGGCTGGGCGAAGCAATCGCCCGGCGCTTCGCGGCCGCGGGCGCTCAGGTGGCTGTCGCGGATCGCGATTTCGAAGGCGCGAAAGCCGTCGCCGATTCGCTTAAGTCGTTCGCGATTTCAGTCGATATTACGGATTCCGCTTCTGTCCGTCAGGCCGTGGCGGATGTGCTCGCGCAGACCGGTCGCATCGATATTCTCGTCAATAACGCTGGGGTCGCCGGCAAAGCCGCTCCAATTTGGGAGCAGACCGAGGAGGACTGGGCCTTCGTCCTCGCCGTGAACATGAACGGTGTTTTCAACTTCTGCAAAGCAGTGATTCCGCACATGCGCGAGCGGGGTTATGGCCGCATCGTGAGCATCGCCTCCATTGCAGGCAAGGAAGGCAATCCGAACATGTGCGCCTATTCGGCAAGTAAGGCCGGAGTGATCGGACTTACCAAATCGATCGCGAAGGAAGTTGCGACGGAGGGGATCTGCATTAACGCCGTGGCGCCGGCCGTGATCCGCACCAAAATCCTCGAACAACTCACCCCGCAGCAGGTTTCCTACATGACCGACCGCATCCCCATGAAGCGCACGGGCGCGCCGGACGAAATCGCGGCCGTCGTACATTTTCTGGCGAGTCCGGACAGCAGCTTCGTCACCGGCCAGTGCTATGACGCGAGCGGCGGTCGCGCTACATACTGATTTAGATCAACGGCGCCACCAGCTTCAAATCTTCGATAAATCGGGCCATCTCACGCTCCCGATCGGCGTCCTCTACCCGCAGAATCGCCGAGGGATGAATCGTCCCCATGACATACTCCGCGAGCGCCGAAGGTACAAACACCCCTCGATCTTTGGTCACGCGCCACGATTTCCCAATCACCGCCTGTCCCGCGGTCGCGCCGAGACAGACCAGGACTTTGGGTTTGACGACCTGAATCTCCGCTTGCAGCCAAGGCATGCAGGCGGCGATCTCCAGGCTTCCCGGTTTTTCATGAATGCGCCTCTTGCCGCGCATGACGAACTTGAAGTGCTTCACCGCGTTCGTCACGTAGGTTTTCCGCCGGTCGATACCCGCTTCTTCGAATGCCCGGTCCAGCAGCTTCCCGGCTGGCCCGACGAAAGGCTTCCCCGCGAGATCCTCGTCATTACCAGGCTGTTCGCCGACGAATATCGCCGCCGCCGTTGTCGCTCCCTCGCCGAATACCGTTTGCGTCGCGTGCCGCCACAGATCGCATCCTTGGCATCGCTCGGCCGCTTCCTGCAACTCCTCCAAAGATGCGTTTACCGGCACGAATCCGATCGCTGA
>JAOAPQ010000118.1 GCA_025462965.1 Bryobacterales bacterium | reverse complement strand
CTGCCGAATTTGATGGTGTTGCAAAAGCGGTGGGGTCCAACAGCGATCTCTTCTTCGGCGCGGAAACGGCTCACCATGTGATACAGACTGTTGATGTCCTGCCACATTTCGCGTGAGATGCGGTCGCGGATGGTGCGGGCGTTTTCCCGCGCGCGGAAGATGCACTGCGCGATCGAGTTCGGGTTGTCTTCATGGAATCCCAGGAACTCGAAGACGGTCTGAGTGGTCGCCATCGAGTAGAGCTGAAAGAAACGCTCCTGCTCGCCCGAGATGTTGACCAGCGGTTCCCAACGCAGGCGGTACGTCTGCTGCGACTGCTCCAGCAGCATGTGGTAATTCACGTCGAGGATGCGCGCGGTGTCTTCGGCGCGCTCCATGTATCGCGCCATCCAGAAAAGGGACTCGGCGATGCGGGAGAGCATCCGTTCGGCAACAGGCACTAAGTCTCACCCCTCAGAACCCAGGTGTCTTTGCTTCCACCGCCTTGGGAACTATTCACAACCAGCGATCCGGGTTCCAGCGCGACGCGCGTCAGTCCTCCCGGAACAATGGTCACTTTCTCTCCATTGAAAAGACAGTACGGCCGGAGATCCACGTGGCGGCCGGCCATCTTCCCGGTCCGGGGATCGAAAGCCGGGCAGCGCGACAGGCCGATCACGGGCTGGGCGATGTAGTTGCGCGGGTCGGCGATCAGCTTGGCGCGGAAGTCCTCAATCTTTTCCCTGGTGGCAGCCGGGCCGATGAGCATTCCGTATCCGCCGGATTCACCCACCGCCTTCACGACGAGCTGGTCGAGGTTCTCGAGCACGTACTGAAGCTGGTCCTTCTTCGAGCAGAGGTAAGTATTGACGTTGTTCAGGATCGGATCCTGATCGAGGTAATACTTGATGAACACTGGGACGTAAGCATAGATGGCTTTGTCATCCGCCACGCCGTTGCCGATCGCATTGGCGAGCGCAATGTTGCCGGCGCGGTAAGCTCCCATGAGACCCGACACTCCGAGCAGTGAATCGCGGCGGAAGGCCAGCGGGTCGATGAATTCGTCGTCGATACGGCGGTAGATCACATCCACGCGTGTCAAACCGCGGATGGTCTTCATGTAAACGATGTCGTTGTCGACAACTAAATCGCGGCCCTCGACCAACTCGATGCCCATCTGTTGGGCGAGAAAGCTGTGCTCGAAATAGGCGCTGTTGTAAATGCCGGGCGTCAGCAGCACCACGACCGGATTCCCGACCCCGCGCGGCGCGAGCGACCGCAGAATATTGATGAGCTCCAGCGGGTAATAATCGATGGGGAGCACTTCGCAAACTTCGAAGATCTTGGCGAAAGTGCGGGTCATGACGAGTCGGTTCTCCAGCACGTACGAGATGCCGCTCGGGGTGCGGACATTATCCTCGAGAACAAGATATTCGCCCGTTTTCGAGTCGCGTACCAGATCGATACCGGAGATGTGCGTGTAAATGCCGCGCGGGACGGTCACGCCGATCATTTCGCGCAGGTAGTGGCGGCAGGAGAGCACCAGGGAACGCGGGATCTTGCGATCGTTCAGGATGCGTTGCGCCCCGTAAACATCCTGCAGAAAGAGATTGAGCGCGAGCACGCGCTGGGAAAGACCCGCCTCCAGACGGTTCCATTCGGAGCGCGGAATTACCCGCGGCATCAGGTCGAAGGGAAACAGGCGCTCGGTGCCGCGGCCGTCGCTATAGACGGTGAAGGTGATGCCTTGCAGCAGAAAGGAAAGGTCGGCGAGCTGGCGGCGGTCCTCGAACTCGGCGGGAGCGAGGCGGCCGAGGCCATCCATGATTTTCTGATAGTGCGGACGCGGCCTGCCCGCGGCCTGGAACATCTCGTCGTAATAAACGCCAAGGTCGTAGCCGTGGAGCAGACTATCCTGAGCCGGAGCGCCCTGCCTTTGGGTTTGCAGAGTGCCAGTATAGCAATTGCGTTACGATACCGCGCTCCATCGGCGCTATAAAATGTTTTGATCGCGACATGTCGTCAGGCCAGATCTTCGGCGCGAATCGGAAGGCGGCGTATGCGCTTGCCCGTGGCCGCGTAGATCGCATTGCAAACCGCCGGCGCAATGGGCGGGACGGAAGCTTCGCCGATGCCGCCGGGCGCGTTTTCCGTCTCCACGATATGAACGTCCACCTGCGGCATCTAGTCAATGCGCAGGACGTCATACGAATCGAAGTTTCCCTGCTGAACGCGGCCGCGGTCGATGGTGATCGCCCCCTTCAAAGCGGCGGAAAGCCCGAATACGATTCCGCTTTCGATCTGCTGCCTGACAATGGCGGGGTTCACTACATGGCCGCAATCCACCGCGCACACCACCCGGTGAACGCGCAATTTTCCCTGCGTCACCGACACCTCCGCCACTTGCGCGGTGAAGCTCCCGATGTTGTTGACCACGGCCACGCCCTGGAAGCGTCCCGGTGGAGGCGCGCCCCAACCGGCCTTGGCCGCAACCACTTCGAGAACCCCCAGAAGGCGGGGTGATTCCGCTAGTAACCGCTTGCGCAGCTCCACCGGATCTTTACCGCCGGCAGCTGCCAGCTCATCGAGGAAGCTTGCAGCAAAGAAGGTGTTCTGCGTGTATCCGACAGCGCGCCAGTAGGAGGTCGGAATGCCGGCATCCGCCCGATGGTAGTCAACGGTGAGATTCGGGATCCGATACTCGAGAGTATGCAAACCCTCGACAGCCGTGGAATCCACACCATTGCCGCGCGCTGCGCCGAACGAAGGACAGGCAACACGCGCGGTGAATACTGACGGCCAGCCCTCGGCGTCGAGCGCGCCGCCGAACTTCACGTAAGACGCCGGACGGTAGAAGTCATGTTGCATGTCATCTTCGCGCGACCACGTGAGCTTCACCGGAACACCGGGGATCGCTTTTGCGATCTCCACCGTCTCGCCCACGTAATCCACGCGAGCGCGCCTGCCGAAGCCGCCGCCCATATAGAGCGTGTTGACTTTGACATTCTCCGGAGTCAACCCGGCCGCCTTGGCCGCCGCATCGCGCGAGCCGCTCTGCATCTGCGTGGATGCCCAGATCTCGCAGCTATCGCCCCGCACCACCGCTGTGCAATTCAGCGGCTCCATGGGTGCATGGGAGAGATAGGGCGCCTCATACTCCGCACTC
Source organism: Bryobacterales bacterium (assembly GCA_025462965.1). Lineage (GTDB taxonomy): Bacteria > Acidobacteriota > Terriglobia > Bryobacterales > Bryobacteraceae > JALYXI01. Next base: position 2,478 of record JAOAPQ010000118.1, on the reverse strand, counting down.
AACTTCTTCGCGGTCGCGGCGAGGGCCTTTTCGGCGTCTCCAGTTTGCTTGGCGACAGCGCCCGGTTTTTGAGCCAGATCGGCAAACATCCGGCTGATGGCGGCGCTGTTTTGGCTGGCGTTCGGGCCTTCATCCCATTTGATCTCGAGCGCCTTGCGTCCCTGCATCGCAGCCCACGTGTTCTCGCCGACTACGGCCACGCCGGTCGAGATCTGCAACACGTTCTTGACTCCGGGGATGGCTTTGGCTTTCGTGTCATCGAAACTGGACACTTTGCCGCCAAAAACAGGGCAACGCGCGATAGAGGCATAAACCATGCCGGGAATCCGCGCATCGATTCCGAATTTCGCCTGGCCGCTGACCTTGTCCCGCGTGTCCAAACGCTTCACCGGCTTACCGATGAGCGAGTAAAGCTTCGGATCCTTCAACGGGGCGTTAGCGGGAAGCGGCAGCTTAGAGGCCGCTTCGGACAAGCTGCCATAACTCAGACGCTGATTCGGGGACGTACCCACGACAAACCCGCGTTCGGTGCGGAGTTGGGATTTATCCGCACCCCATCGGTGCGCGGCGGCTTCCAACAGCATCACGCGGGCGCTGGCTCCGGCTTGCCGGAGAGGCGCCCAGGAGCTCCGGATGCTCGCGCTCCCGACGACACCCTGCATGCCGTATGAGGCCGGATCCACCGGCGCGAACTCCGTGCGAACTTTCGCCCAATCGCAATCCAACTCCTCAGCCAGCAGCATGGAAAGGGAAGTGACTGTTCCCTGCCCCATCTCAGCCTTCGTGATCAGAAACGTGACCGTGTCGTCCGTCCCTATGTGAATGTACGCTCCGGGCTTTGCTGCCACGGCCGGCCGGCGGCCCTGTGCCGCAAGCTTGGACCGTTCGGGCAGAGTAAAGCCAAGCAGTAGACCCAGGCCAATCCCGCCCGTGCGCAGGAAACTGCGCCTGTTGACCACGGTAATGGCGCTCATGCCTTGCCTCCCCCGGCCTTGATCTCGGCCGCCCGATGCACGGCGCGCCGGATCTGAGCATAGGTCCCGCAGCGGCATATATTTCCGCGCAAAGCTTCGCTGATATCGGCATCGGTCGGTTTCGCCGTTTTCGCAAGCAGCGAAGCCGCGGCCATGATCTGTCCTGATTGGCAATAGCCGCACTGGGGAACGTCCTCAGCCATCCACGCGCGCTGCACGGGATGGCTGAGATCGGCCGAAAGCCCTTCAATAGTCGTGACCGTCTTACCGGCGACGCTGGAAACCTGCGTGACGCAGGAGCGAACGGCATTACCATTAATCTGCACCGTGCAGGCGCCGCATAGCGCCATTCCGCAGCCGAATTTGGTGCCGGTCAAGCCGAGAGTGTCGCGCAAAACCCAGAGCAATGGTGTCTGTGGATTAACGTTAACCGTTTGCCGGCCGCCGTTCAGCGTAAACGTGATAGCCATGCGATCTCTTTTCAAGGAGGATTTGGACTCTTATTATAGCCGCGTTCACTCCAACGGCTGGCCGTCGCCGTGCTGAGTAGTTCCCGGGGAGGCTTGGGATGAGCAAACCGTTGGTCACTTACTTACACGATCACCTCGCCGGGTCGAAGTTCGCGATCCAGCTGCTCGAAATGATCAGAGACGAACATGCTGATGAACCGCTAGGGCGGTTTTCTATAGGGCTTCTGGCCGAAATCGAGGAAGACAGGACCGTGCTCCAGGGTATTGCCGACCGCGTTGGTAAAGGATCGGTGGATCTGAAGGAGGTGGTGGGATGGCTGGCGGAAAAGGCGAGTGAACTCAGAATGCGCCGGAGTTCCACCGGCTGGTTCGGCACGTTCGAGGCTCTGGAAGTTCTGGAGCTCGGCATTCAGGGGAGGATCGCGCTATGGCGGGTTTTGAAGCTGTTGTCCGCTACGGACCCGCGGCTGCTCGGCGTGGACTACGATGCGCTGGCCGAACGGGCGCGGGACGAGCAGGAGCGAGTGGAAGTTTTCCGCCTGGAAGCCGCGCGGGCGGCATTCGTAAACGCGTCGGAGTGATGTGATATTCTGCCCGCTGGCACAGGAACCGTTTCATGGAACGCAAAAAAGCCAGTGATTTCCCCCAGGATTTGTTAAATCTCTTCGACCGTTACGTACACGGCGATATCGACCGGCGCGCGTTTTTCGATGGCGCGAAGCAGTTCGCGGTCGGCGGCTTAACCACTGCCGCGATATTCGAGAGTCTCCGCCCCAACTACGCCTGGGCGCAACAAGTTCCCAAGGACGACAAGCGAATTAAGAGCGAGTATGTGACGGTACCGTCGCCGCAGGGCAACGGAACCATCAAGGGTTATCTCGTTCGTCCCGCGAATGCGAGCGGAAAGTTGCCGGTCGTGTTGGTGGTTCATGAAAACCGCGGCTTAAATCCATATATTGAGGACGTGGCGCGGCGTTTGGCTACCGATAATTTCATTGCTTTCGCGCCGGATGGGCTAACCAGTGTAGGCGGCT
>JAOAPQ010000097.1 GCA_025462965.1 Bryobacterales bacterium | reverse complement strand
CGAATCCGGGCACGTATCCGAATTTCCCGGCCATTGGGGCGCAATCGAAATCGGTGATCCAGGAAGTGGACAGGCACCTCCAGGCGCCTTACGTGATGCAATCGGCGGTGACGGTGGAGCGCCAGTTGCCTGCGAACACGACGGTCGCGGTGACGTTTACGAATTCGCATGGACTGCACGTTCTGCGATCGGAAGTTGTCGGCGCACAGCCGATTTTCCTGATGACCTCGTCCGGGTTGTACAACCAGAACCAACTGATTACTAACGTGAATTCGCGGGTGAACGCGCAGGTCTCGCTGTTCGGTTTCTACGTCCTGAATAAAGCGATGAGCAATTCCGACGGGCTGGCGACGTTCCCCGCCAATCCGAATAACTACGCAGGCGAGTATGGGCCGGCTTCGACGGATATCCGGCATCGCTTTCTTGTCGGCGGTTCGATCAACACGCGGTGGAACGTGCGGTTCAGTCCGTACGTGCAGGCGCAATCGGGATCACCGTTCGACATCACAGCGGGAAGCGATCTCTACGGAACGACTCTGTTCAACGGGCGTCCCGGCATTGCAACCGACCCGAGCCGCCCTGGGCTGATTGCGACCCCGTACGGACTGCTGGATCCGAACCCGATTCCGGGCGAGAAGCTACTGGGCAGAAATGCCGGCCGCGGACCGGGGCAGATCAGTGTGAATCTGCGCGTGGGGAAGACGATCGGGTTTGGTCCGGAGAAGGGAGGCGGCGCGCCGTCATCCGGCGGCGTACGGGCGGGCGGCGGACCTCCGTTGAGTGCGCCGAACGGAATGCGCGGACTGTTTTCGCCGCCGACGACCGGCCGCAAGTACAACCTGACCATCGGAGTTTCGGCGCGGAATTTATTGAATCATAACAATCCCGGACCGATTATCGGTACGATTACGTCACCGTTATTCGGGCGCGCGAACCAGATTGCGGGCACGCCGAATGGAGAAGGCTTTTCCGAGGCCGCCAGCAACCGGCGGATCGAGTTCCAGATACGGTTTCAGTTCTGAGGTTGCAGCAGGCCGGTCGCTTTCAGGGCCGCATCGAGTTCGGCGTTGCTGGGCTCGGATAGAATACGGCCGGAGACATCCACGGTAGGTTTTTTCTCTTTACCGCCGTTCTGGTCTTTGACCCACTGTGATGCGGCCGGATCAGCGTCCACATCGATGTAGTCGAATTCCACGCCTCTCCTTTGCAGGTGGTCGCGGGTGCGGGTGGTCTTCGAGCACCAATCGGCGCCATAAACGTTCACTTTCTTCTTAGCCACTTCAGTATTATGTCAGCGTGGCGCGAGTTCATCTGGTTCATTCGAAGGAAAACGAAGCCAGTAAACTTCTGGAACGGTTGCGCGCAGCCGGACATCAGGTGACCTACCGCGAGAAGGCCGATTCCAGTACGCTGCGGGACTTGAGGATCTCACCTCCCGACGCCGTGCTCGTGGATCTTTCGCGATTGCCATCGTATGGGCGCGAGTTTGCGATCGCATTGCGTAACTCGAAAGCGACGCGGCATGTTCCGCTGGTCTTCAGCGACGGCGATCCGGCAAAGGTGGAAGCGATCCGGCAGCAACTCCCGGACGCGACGTACACGACGTCGGCGGATGTGCTTCGAGGATTGAAGCAGGCGATCGCGCATCCGCCGGCAGCGCCGGCTGTTCCGCCGGCAATGATGGATCGCTACGCTTCACGCACGGCAGCGCAGAAATTGGGAATTCGCGAGGGGTCGAACGTGGCGCTGGTGGACGCGCCGCGCGATTACAGCAAAGTGCTTGGTGAAATGCCCGCCGGCGTGACGTTAGAAGAAGACGGCGGCCGCGACTGTGCGGTGACGCTGTGGTTCGTACACGATGGGGACGACTACCGGTCGGCGCTGCCGCGCATGAAAGGCGCGGCAGCCCGCGGCAAATTTTGGGTCCTTTGGCGCAAGCAGAAAGGGCGCGCGATCTCCGCGGTGAACGAGACCCTGATCCGGGAGAACGCGCTCGATGTCGGGCTGGTGGACTACAAAATCTGTTCGGTGGACGCCACCTGGAGCGCGCTGTTGTTTGCGGCGGCTCAGTTATGAACGGCGGTGTAAAGCGTCTGCGTGAAGGTCGCCCCGGCTTGGGCGAACGTAAGTGGAACCGAGTCGCTATCGGCGATGTTGGGTACGACTAGGTTGAACTGATACAGTCCGATCGCGCCGGGGGCGAGGCCCGCGTAGCTTAGTGTCGCCGGTACTTGCGCGAAAGAGATCTGAACCGGGGCGACGAGCGCGTTGATCTGCTGCACCGTCTGGCCGGCTGGAATGTTGGGAGTTACCGGACCGAAGCCAACGCCGTAAAACGTGATCGTATCGCCTGGCTTCGCCTGCCGGGATGTAACACCGCTAATGAAGCCGGGCGGAAGGACATACGTCGCGCCATCGGAGAATAGCGCGACGACATATTGTTTTCCCCCGAGATTGAAGGCCGGCGGCGCGTCGAGTCCGGGCTGGGTTGCGTTCACGTTCACCGTATACATCGCCGTGGTCCCGACCGGGGTGGTGACGCTGACGGACTGCGGACCCGTGCCCACATTGAACGGGACCTGCGCGTTCACCTGCGCCGGGCTGATGTAGTCCACATAGGCGGGCACGCCGCCGATGGTCACCGAAGTACCGTCGAGCGATGTGGGCGCGCTGACTCCGCTGAAATCGGCCCCAGCCCATCCGCGCGTGTTTACGGCGAGCAAAGAGCCGTAGATCTCGATCCAGCCGCCGGGCGCAACCGAAGTGGACCCGCCGAACGCTGCCGCACTGACGACGCCGCCGTCGGCGATACCGGGCAAGCCGGATACCGCCGTGAGCTGGCGGATGACATTGTTCTGGTTGTCCGTGACGTACAGGGTTCCATTCGGACCCACGGTGACATCGGAAGGACCATTGAGTTGCGCGGCGCTCGACGCTCCGCCATCTCCGGAGTACCCGGCGACACCCGTGCCGGCCACGGTCGAAATGATGCCGTTCGTTCCGACCACGCGCACGCGGTGGTTAAAGAAATCGGCAATATAGACATTACCCGCGCCATCCACGGCAACACCGCGCGGCGCATTCAGTTTGGCGCTCACGGCCGGACCTCCATCCCCGGAAAAGCCAAATGTGGATGTGCCGGCGATGGTTGTGATGATGCCGGTGGCTGCCGTCACCTTACGGATGCGGTTATTGCCCGCATCCGCTATGTAGAGGTTTCCGGCGCGATCTATCGCTACGGCATCCGGGTTGTTGAGCCTGGCACTGGTCGCCAGCCCGCCGTCGCCGGAAAAACCGAAGTTGAAGCTGCCGGCGACACTGGTGATAGTGCCGCCGGGCGTCAGCATGCGGATGAGATTATTGGTGGAATCGGCGATATATAAGTTGCCGGCGGCGTCGAACGCCATGCCGACCGGGTGAGAAAGGAACGCGGAAGTACCGGGTCCGCCGTCCCCGCCATATCCGCTGCCACTGCCGCCGGCCTGCTGTCCGGCGATGGTTGAGATGTTGCCATTGGTCCCCACTTTCCGGATCACGTAATTGCTGGTATCGGCGATATAGATGTTGCCGGAAGAATCAACGGCAACGCCCTGGGGATGGGAAAGAGCGGCTTTGGTAGCCGAACCTCCGTCGCCGGCATAGGCATTGGTGCTGCTGCCGGCCACAGTGCTGATAGAGCCACCCGCGACCTTTCGGATTCTGTTGTTCAACTGGTCGGCGATGTAGATCGCGCCGGATGAATCGACAGCAACCTGGAAGGGGCCGCCGAGTTCCGCCGCTGTGGGCGAACTCCCGTCACCCGTGAAACCGTTCGTGCCGTTTCCGGCGACCGTACTGATCGTGTATCCCTGCTGCGTTTGCGCCACGCACACCACTGGGAGAAATGCAGCGACCACGCCGCTCAGAAAAGCCGAAGGAATGCGAGACATTATTACCTACTATGCCGGCGGGCCGAATCCGGTTGCCGAAAATTCCGTTAAATCCGGCGGCGACGAGGGCCGATTGAGGCAGCAATGCTTGTGTTTGCGTCCGCTTCCGCAGGAGCAAGCGTCGTTGCGCCCGATTTTTGGGGTCGCGCGGCGAAAGGGCGCGGGCGGGCATTGTGCAGGATTGTGCACGATTTCTTGTTTTTCGGGGCTGCACAACGGTTCGCTATCGGGGACCACGGTGGCGGTGGCGACGAGATGGGCCGTGTGTCTGCGGAAACTCTCGCCAGCGAGAGCGGGCGCAGCCGGTGGCGGGGCGGTGCATTCCTTGAGCAGAGAGAGCGCGGCTTTGAGGCGGACGCCGGGCGGCGTTTTGGGATCGGTGAGGAGGTCGCGGATGGTAGAGATGGCGAGCGCGGCGTGCTCTTCGGCGAGGTCGCGCCAGTGAAGGATGCGGTCGTAGTGCGCGTCCGCCAAGGCGACGGCGAAGGACGGGAGAGTGCGGCGCCAGTGGGCGATGGTGTTGCGATGGACATCGGCGGCTTCAGCGGCGGCCGAGATAGTGCCGCCAGCCGCAAGTAATGTGATGACTTGTTCCTGGGCGGGAGTTAGGGCTGACATAAGGTTCCTCGGTTTGAGGGTAGCGGGCGAAAGTCGGGAGTTTGGAGCGACGGGCGGGTAAGTCGGCGTGCGGCGGGCGAAAATAAATTTGGTTTGGTTGTGAACGAACTGCCGGAGCAAGAACGGGCCGACCGCATCGTCGCCGCCGTCAAGGGTGTCGCCGATGAGATGTGCGGCAGCGCGGCACAGGTCGCGCGGCGTTGGTTTCGCTACCGCCCCGTGCCGGTCATTCCTATCATCGGCGCGCGAAAACTTGCTCAGTTGCAGGACACTCTCGCGAGCTTCGCCCTGATGCTCTCAACGGACCGATTGAAGACCCTTGATGAAGCAAGCCGGATTGTAACTCCAGTTTCACATCCGTCCGCTAGCATGGGGCGGATGCTACGAGTTACAGTTTCCTTTTTGTTCCTTCTTGGAACTGCTTTTGCACAGGCCCCGCACTCCATACCCGGCGGATATTCTCTGCCGAATGGGTGGCGCATCACACCGGTGGGCAAGGCCATCCCGACCGAGGATCTGATCCTCAATCTCTCTGGAAGCCCGGACGGACGAGTGGTCATCGAGCAGCACGGCGGGTTCAACCCGCATGGGCTGATGGTTATCGACACCGCTACGGAAGAGCCAGTGCAGAGGATCTCCGTGAAGTCCGCGTGGCTGGGTCTGGCCTGGTCGCGCGATGGTTCGAAATTCTATGTTTCGGGGGGTAACGCCAGCCATGCGCCCAACCCTACCGTGGCTCCGATATACGTATTCGACTACGCAAACGGCCGGTTGAGCGATAAGCCCTCGGCGGAATGGCGCGATCAACTGCCGGGAAATGAGGTCTACTGGTCCGGTCTGGCGATGCACCCGAAAAAGAACCTGCTCTACGCGGCCAACCGCGGAGCCGACCCGAAGCGCGGACACGTCAGCGTATTCGATACGGAAACCGGCAAGGTGGTGGAAAATATCGCGGTCGACGTAAGCCCGTACGATCTTCAGTTCAGCAGCGACGGATCGGTGCTGTATGTAAGCAATTGGGGCAGCGCGAATGTGGCGTTCATCGATGTCGCGACAGGCAAGGTGATGGCCACAGTTCCCACGGGCGGGAATCCGAACGATATGGAACTTGGCGCGGACGGGCGCCTCTATGTGTCGAACGGAAATGAGAACACGGTAACCGTCATCGATACAAAGAAGCGCCAGGCGATCGAGACCATCCATGTTGGACCGACCGCGCGCGCTCCTCAAGGGAGCACGCCGAATGCCCTTGCGCTCGACGCGAAGAATAATATGCTGTTCGTGGCGAACGCGGACAATAACTGCATTGCAGTTGTCAACGTGAAGGAAGCGGGCGAAAGCCTCGTGATGGGCTTCATGCCCTCCGGTTGGTATCCGAGCGCGCTTCACGTGACGCCTAAAATGAAGCTCTATGTTGGGAATAGCAAGGGACTGGAACCCCATGCGAATCCGGACGGCCCGACGAGTCCGTTGTTGCACGGGCAGCCTTCGAAGACGTCCGTGCGCGATATTCAGCGCGGCACGGTGAACATTGTGCCGGTGGATAACTTAAAGAGCCAACTCAAAGCGTGGACCAAGCTGGTCTATGAAAACATTCCCTATAAGGACGACTATCTGACGCTGGCGCGGGCGCCGAAGGAACCGAGCATCGTGCCGCAACAGGTGGGCGCCGGGTCGCCCATCAAGCATGTCATCTACATCATCAAAGAGAATCGGACTTACGACCAGGTCTTCGGCGACATTCAAAAAGGAAATGGGGATCCGCGCCTGACCATTTTTGGTGAGAAGGTGACGCCGAATCAGCATGCGCTCGCTGACCAATGGGTGCTGCTGGACAATCTGTATTGCGACGGCGAGGTGAGCGTGGACGGCCACTCCTGGTCAAATTCCGCGATCGCCACCGATTACAACGAAAAGATGTGGCCGGCGGGTTATGGCGGCCACAGCATGGAAACCAAGTCCAACGCATATATCCCGAGCGCCGGGCACGTGTGGGACTTAGCTGCCAGGAAGGGTCTTACCTACCGGAGCTATGGCGAATACGCCAGCCGTTCGAGCGACGGAACCACGATGGATGCGGCGCCGGGCGTGGGCGGGCTTTTGGGACACGTTTCTCCTAAATTTAAGCTGGCGGGGATGCGGGATACCGACAACGTCAAAGTGTTTTTCGACGAGTTAGACGAATTCGAGAAGAACTTCGACTCGAAAGACGCCAATAAGCGTCTGCCGAATCTGGTCATCATGAGTTTGCCGGAGGACCATACGGCGGGCACGAGGCCCGGTGGGTGGACACCGCGCGCCATGGTAGCGAACGGCGATTTCGCCGTGGGAAAGCTGGTGGAGCGCGTCACGAAAAGCCCTTACTGGCGGGAGACGGCGGTGTTCATCATCGAAGACGATGCCCAGAACGGACCGGACCACGTGGATGCGCGCCGCACCACGGGCATGGTCGTGAGTCCTTATACAAAGCGTAAGTTCGTGGATTCCACGCTCTACACAACCTCCGCGATGCTGCGAACGATTGAGCTATTGCTGGGCCTGCCTCCGATGACTCAGTACGACGCCGCCGCTTTGCCGATGTATAACTCGTTCGGCACTAACCCCAACATGGCTGCGTTCCAGACAGTGCCGCCGAAGATCGACGTCAATGAGAAGAACACGCAGCTTGCGTGGGGAGCGAAAGCTTCCATGGAGATGGACCTGGATGAGGTGGACAAAGCGCCGATGTTCGCTCTGAATGAGATTCTTTGGAAGAGCGTCAGGGGCGCGGATTCCGATATGCCACTGCCGGTGCACCGGTACTGGTTTCAGAAGCGTTAGTGTGGTGTTTCTGAAGCTTCCTTGCTAGTGACAAAACGCGGCTACCGCCGCGTGTCCCGGCGGGTTATCGGAAGAGCGTGGGGCGGGGTTCCGAGATGCCACTCCCGGTGCACCGGTACTGGTTTCAGAAGCGTTAGGGCTAAAGGTGAAGCTGCAAGGAGTCGCGCAACTTGACGGTGTATAGCGGGTGTGCGAAATCGTGATGAATATAGATCTGCTCGTGCCACTCAGCCGCATGCGGCTGAATCCAGCGAAGATTGCCTAACTTGGAAATCTTGCAGGTTTCATGCTGCGCGTTGTATTCATTGATCGCAAGGTACTCACCAACGTACTCGTTGTGGCAAGCTTCCTCCGGCCACACGATGTCGTCAAAGTAGCAGCAAACGCGCGGCAGGCGGGAGTCAGGCGGCCCATCCAGGATTTTCAGGGCTACCGCGGTTGAGCTGTAATAATCCAGGTCGAACGAAATGAATCCGATCGGGGGCGCACCCGATTGTTCCAGGAACGGTGGAACGGTTTTCGCGACGTCTCCCAAGTTGAGATGCGCGAACCGCAAACGAGCCTTCAGCGCTTTCACATCCATGACGTAGTCGCCTTGACCCCAAACGTGGGGCTGGTCGCGATAGTCCACGGGTTTTTGCAGTCCCACCCCAGCATCGAAGCCCCAGACGGAAATCCTGACGCCGTGGTGACGGCCAATGCGCTCCGCAACATCTTCCAGAGCCAGCAGCCCGCGGCCGCCGGCCACGCCAAATTCGATCACGGAAATGGCTTTCAGCCCCAGCTTCTTAGCCAGATTTGCGGCGAAATTCACTCCGTATGCGTACTGCGGGCGCTCCCAAATGCCAAACCGCACGCGGTCAGTGACTTTCCCAACGGGGTAACGGCGCCACACTCCGCGCACTCCCGGTATTCGGGTCAGGTGACGCAAAAGATCCATCGCTAAATAGTAGAGCACGTCCGCGCGCGATCTCGAAGCCGAAGCGCCGATGACATCGGCTACGATGAGAGCGGAGCCAAACGCACTGCTCATCTCACTATTCATCACCTGTTATAACGACACCCTGTTTCCCGAAACCGGCAAGGCCGTGGTCGCTGTTCTGGAGCGGCTGGGCCACACCGTGGAATTCCGGCGCGCGCAGACGTGCTGCGGCCAGATGCATTACAACACCGGCTACCAGCGCGAGGCGATGCCGCTTATGCGAAAGTTTCTCGACGTGTTCCGCGGCGCGGAGATCATTTGCATTCCCTCCGCTTCGTGCGTGGCTATGATTCGCGACCACTATCCGAAGATGGCGGTCGAAACCGGCGATGCGACCGTGCAGCTCGAGGTGGCGGAGATGCTGCCCCGGATTTTCGAGTTTTCGGAGCTGCTGATCGACCGGCTGGGCGTGGAGGACGTCGGCGCATTCTATCCGCACAGCTGTACTTTCCACATGTCCTGCCATTCGCTGCGAACCTTGAAAGTGGGCGATAAGCCGATGCGGCTGCTGCGCAATGTGCGCGGACTGCAACTGATCGATCTGCCCGATAGCGACCAGTGCTGCGGGTTCGGCGGAACGTTCGCGGTAAAGAATGCGGACGTTTCCGCGGCAATGCTCTCGGGCAAAATACAGAACGTCCTGGAGACGCGCGCGGAGATTTGCGCGGCGGGCGACAACTCCTGCCTGATGCACATTTTCGGCGCGCTGCACAAACAGCGCGCGGGCGTGCGCACGATGCATCTGGCGGAGATTCTGGCGCAAACGGAAACGGGAGGAAACGGTTGAGCGTTCATATCGGGCATGCGGCGGAAGCTGAGGACTTCCCGATAGCAGCCAAGAAACTTCTGGAAAACACGCAGCTGCGGCGAAACGTTCGTCACGCAACGGACGTGATCCGCAGCAAACGCGGGCGGCTGGTGGCGGAAACCGCGGATTGGGAGCAGTTGCGGGAATCGGGCCGCGCAATTAAAGAGCACACGCTGCGCAACCTGGACGTCTATCTCGCGCAGTTCGAACAGAACTGCCTGCGCGCCGGCGGGCAGGTACACTGGGCGCGCGATGCGGATGAGGCGAACAACATCATCGCGGGGATTATTCACTCACACGGGGAGAAGGAAGTCATCAAGGTGAAGACGATGACTTCGGATGAGACGCGGTTGAATGAGGCATTAATTGCGGCGGGCATCACGCCGTATGAGACGGATTTGGCCGACCTCATCATTCAGCTCGGGAATGACAAGCCCTCGCATATCGTGGTGCCGGCGCTGCACCGGAACCGCATGGAAATCCGCCGGATCTTCATCGAGAAGATGGGGCTTAAGGAGCTGGGCGATGAGCCCCGCGATCTCGCCGACGCCGCGCGCGCATATCTGCGAGAGAAGTTTCTGCGCGTGAAGATCGGGATTAGCGGGGCGAATTTCGCCATAGCCGAGACGGGCGGCGTGTGCGTTGTGGAATCCGAGGGCAACGGGCGGATGTGCGTGACGCTGCCGCAAGTGCTGATCAGCCTGATCGGGATCGAGAAGATCATTCCCACTTTTCAGGATCTGGAGGTGTATCTGCAAACGCTTCCGCGCTCCGCGACGGGTGAACGGATGAATCCGTATAACTCGGTATGGAACGGCGCGGTGGATCGCGACGGCCCTCGGCAATTCCACGTGGTGCTGCTCGACAATGGGCGCACGAACGTGCTGGCAGACGCGGAAGCGCGTGAGACGCTGCAGTGCATCCGGTGCGGGGCGTGCCTGAACGCGTGTCCGGTATACCGGCAGACGGGGGGCCACGCTTACGGGTCGGTGTATGGCGGGCCGATCGGCGCGATTCTGACGCCGCAGCTGCAGAACATGGAGCACTCGCGGTCGCTGCCCTACGCATCGTCGTTATGCGGGGCGTGCTATGAGGTGTGCCCGGTGAAGATCAACATACCCGAGGTGCTGATCCATTTGCGCGGCAAGGTGGTGAAGGACGGGCACGCGCCGCTAACGGAGCGGGTGGCGATGAAAGCCGCTGCGTTTCTGTTTGGGGATGCGGGGCGTCTCGAAATGGCGCAGAAAGTGGCGCGCATCGGGCAGAAGCCGTTCGAGCACGA
>JAOAPQ010000094.1 GCA_025462965.1 Bryobacterales bacterium | reverse complement strand
CATCTCGCAGTCCTTCTTTCAGTTCTTTGAGCTGACCTCCTCGAGCTCCACCTCCTTCCAAATTGGCTTGGAAGCCGCACAATGGATGCCGGATAAAAACGGAGATCACATGGCGGTTGAAGTCGGTTGGTTTACCGCAAACGGTGCACCGACCTCGAACGGCCAAAAGCGCGCCCATCTACCGGCACGAGGTACGCGGTGCGATCGCCTCCGACGTTCACGGCAAGAACCACCATAGGCGGGGAACACGTAGTGGGCCGTAAGCGGTATGAGCTTCCACATCCGCCCGGCGGCTACGATCGGGTCTTGAAGCGTGTCGGCATCCAGTACTGACGCATCTCTTCGACGACGGCCGGAATATCCTTGTAGGCTGTTCGCCGGAACTGGTCCGTGTCCGGCCCCTGTCTCGGCGGGCCGAGCATCGGGCGCCGCTGATCGTCGACGCAGTGGAACAGGATTGGCAACAACAGACCGTGATTAATATCGGCGAGATTCCTGAGCGGTGCCCACGCCGATAGTCTTAACTTCATCGCGGCATAGAAGCCCTCGCACCATGGACCTGCATCGATGTCTTTGTTCGGCTTGCGCGCAAAGATCGGTTCAAAGGTCTTGGGTGCGTTGGTGAGCGTCTCGACGATCGCATTGTAACGGACCGCCACGGCGGAGATCGCCGCGAACTCCGGCGTCCCGCCATGATTGAAGGCGTCGATCCCGATGCCGAGCAGAGGGCAGATCCACTCGGGCGGGTCCATCGACACCGGTCCGGCCACGACCGCGGTCACGAAGCCGTCGAGCATAGACAGGTTAGTGGCGGCGGCGCCGGTTCTAACTTGCAGCCACAGGTCAAGCTTGTCGAGCGGCATGGCCACCGCCGTCATCGGCGGGTGCGCGGAGCGGCGGCGGCGCGCACTCATGCAGCGGCTCGGTTAGCCGCCTCGCGGGCCGCCTTCCAGTTCCAGGCCAACAGTTCGTGGAGTTGATGGTTTTTGGTGCGACCTGACACGATACGCTCGAGCACGTCGCAAAGATAAGTCTGCGGATCGAGCCCGTTGAGTTTTGCTGTGTTGAGGAGCGAAGCCAAAATCGCCCAGCTCTCGGCGCCGCCTTCGCTGCCACTGAACAATGAGTTTTTTCTTCCAAGTGCAATAGGACGCATCGAACGCTCAACCGTGTTGGTGTCGACCTCCACCCGCCCGTCAGTCAGGAACACGTTCAGCCCATCCCAATGGCCCAGCGTATAGTTGATGGCCTCCGCAAGTGGGGATTTGGACGAGATGTCCTTGAGCACCTCGGTCAGCCGCATCTTCAGTTCCGCCATCAGCGGCCCGGTCTCGTTCTTGCGAGCAGCCAATCGTATCTCGGCGCTCGTGCCCCGGACACGTTGCTCGATGGCGTAGATCGCTGCGATGCGCTCGATCACTTCCTGAGCGAACGGTGACTTCGTCGTCTTGTAGACCTTCACGAACCTTCGTCGTGCATGCGCCAGACAGAAGGCGAGCCGGATTGCTCCAGCCTCACGCACGTCCTTGGCCAGCGACTTATAGGCCACATAGCCGTCAACCTGAAGGATACCCGCATAGTCGACTAATTGGGCCGCGATCTTACCTTTGCCGCGGCCGTCCGCGAATACATAGGCTACCGCCGGTGGCGATGGTCCACTCCACGGACGGTCATCCACCGCATGGGCCCAGAACTGACAGGTCTTGGTGCGGCCCCTTCCAGGATCGAGGACCGGCATCCGTGTCTCGTCGCAGAAGAACAAGGGCGCCGCATGGATGGTTCGCAGCTGGAGCTCGTAGAGCCCCTTCAGCCACCACGCTGTCCGCTTCACCCAGCCGGCGAGCGTCGAGCGGTCGAGATGGACGCCGTGACCGGCCAGGATCTGCACCTGCCGGTACAGCGTCGAGAACCAGGCGAACTTCGAGACCACCACATGGGTCACCAGAGCGGTCGACGCCATGCTGTTCTCAATCAGCCGCGGCAACGCCTTCGCCTGTACCACTGCGCCTTCACAGCCCCGGCAGGCATATTTAGGACGGATCATGCGCAGCACCCGCAGGATTGCCGGAATGACGTCGAGCACCTCGCTGATATCCTGACCGATCTTGTGCAGGCGGCCTTGGCAGCACGGGCAGGCCGTCGTCGCGGGCTCGATTACTTGCTCGCAGCGCGGTAGATGCTTGGGCAGCGCGCCAATGTTGCGCTGGGCCTTCTTGCGGGGCTTCCCTATCGCACCAGCTGGCTGGCTTGGCACATGATCGTCGTTGGCGGCTGCCGGTAGCGTCACGTCCGTGGCGAGATCAGCAAGATCGAGGGCGAGCTGATCGGCTACAACCGCAGCGAGTTTTTCCGAGCGCGAGCCGAACACCATGTCTTTGAAGGTATCGATGACGGCCCGCAGCCGATCGTTCTCGGCATCGAGTGAGAGCACCATCTCAATCAGACGAGCAGGATCTGAAGGAAGATCTTCGGGGCGAATCGCCATCGACATTTGATACTTCCGATTCGTCAGATTCGCCAGTAAAAATAGGCGCTTCTCACATCACGCCAACAGGACGCTTCACGACTTTCGGTGTCACGCGCGACCAATCCAGCCCATCGATCAGCATCGACAATTGCGTCGCCGTCAAAGAAACAACACCGTCGCGGATCGGTGGCCAGGTAAAGCGGCCTTCCTCAAGCCACTTCGTCACCAGAACCATGCCGCTGCCGTCCCACGCCAAGAGCTTCACGCGGTCCGACCGTTTCGAACGGAAAATAAAAACATCGCCGCAATAGGGATCGGCCCGCAGCGCTTCGCTCACCAGCGCCGACAGGGTATGGACGCTCTTGCGGAAATCAACGGGCTGCGCCGCCAACATGATCTTCAGGTCCGCCCGGAACGAAATCAATGGTCGCCCCGCACCACCGCCAACACCATGGACAGCGTCACCTGATCAACGCCGTTCTCAACCCTAATCCGGGCTCCGGCGACATCGATCTCAATCCGTCCTCGGCCGGTCACCGCTGGCAATGCCGTCGCCACGGCATCCGGTTCCGCCGAATAACGCGAGGCATCGTTTGACACCGAGGCAACGGTATCAATCTGCACCGCGGCAAAGCTTTGCTGCGGCTC
Source organism: Bryobacterales bacterium (assembly GCA_025462965.1). Classification (GTDB taxonomy): domain Bacteria; phylum Acidobacteriota; class Terriglobia; order Bryobacterales; family Bryobacteraceae; genus JALYXI01. Next base: position 8,134 of record JAOAPQ010000094.1, on the reverse strand, counting down.
CTGGCTACTTCCATCGCTCGATAGCTGGCGTCGCCAGGCCGTCAGCAATCCGCGGGCCACGCCGTGACGGCGCGCCACCTCCGATATGTTCGCGTTCGCCTCGAGGCTCTCCGCTACGATCCCCGCCTTCTCCTCCGCCGTCCATCGTCGCCGGCGCTCGCGCCCCGTAATCACCTCGACACGTTGATAAGTGCCACCTTCGTTCCTGGCTTCATTCCTGGCATTAAGCATGGAAGTTACCACCGAGCCGCCTCCCGATATTAGCGAACGATCACCAATATCGCTTAGAACACATGCGCGCGCGAGGTGGGGGGCTGATGCCGGTTACCATCAAGCGCCAGCACGAACCCCAGCGCATTGTCGGCGACCTGCTCAACGCCGAGATCAACGAGAAGCAGGCCCGCTCGATCAAGTACCAGCTCACCATCGCAAAGCTGCCGCTGGCCAAGGACCTTGAGGACTTCCAGTTCGAGGGCACCCCCATCAACCAGACCCTGGTCAATGATCTCGCCGGCGGCGGCTTCATTGCCCAGCAACGCAACGCCGTCCTGGTCGGCGGTACCGGCACCGGCAAGACCCATCTGGCTATCGCCATCGCCAGAAGCTGCATCCGATCCGGTGCCCGCGGTCGCTTCTACAACGTGGTCGACCTCGTCAACCGCCTGGAGATCGAGACCCGCAACGGACGGCAAGGTCGTATCGCCGAGCATTTGACCCGGATGGACTTCATTGTCCTCGACGAGCTTGGCTACCTGCCGTTCGCTCAATCCGGCGGCCAGTTGCTGTTCCACCTCGTCAGCCGCCTCTACGAGCGAACGTCCATCGTGGTCACCACCAATCTCGCCTTCGGCGAATGGCCTAGCGTGTTCGGCGACGCCAAGATGACCACCGCGCTGCTCGACCGTCTGACTCACCATTGCGACATCGTCGAGACCGGCAACGACAGCTGGCGATTCAAAAGCCGCGACGACGATCACGCAACCCGCGCTCGTCCCGTCTCCGCAATCCCGGCCAGCTCCGACGAGACGAGCGCTACCGCCAAAACCCGTCGCTCAAAGGGGTCAAAATTGGACGCCGATACGGGGTCAAATTTGAACGCCGATTGACAACAAGGACATCAGCGCCCCTCTGTATTCATAGACAATTCCATATCGTTCATTCCGCGAATGACGACCGATCGGTCACGCTCTGTTCGAAACTCCTTGACGGCTCTCCCAAAACCCAGCGCACCTATGCGCCGGCGATTTCGGTCGCATTTTTCTCATTAGTATATCCCCGCCGGCTGGATGGCAGACCGCAATATGCTCAATCGCGTGCCGCGCGCACTCGGCGGCAGCAATATCGCCTAGTGCGATCACCTTTCTTCCCTAAGCTCAAAGCGAGTTACCTCATCAAACGAGAGTCTGATTGCGGCTTGTGAAATCCGCTCTGAGCGATTCCCAGGTATAAGATGGAAGGTTTGGGTGACGTACATGTCCGTTCTGCTCAAACCCGGGCGCGTGAGAGCTGCATCAATCACAGTTTGAATCGAACATTGGGTAGATATCCGAAACCTTGCAGCGTCGCCAGCTCTCTGAGGATTGAGGTGCCATCCAGCCATTGCAACGCAACCAACACTGGCCCCTCGATGATTTGGTAGGGCGTGACCCAAGGGCCGTCAAATCCAACTTCGGCCAGCGATTTACGGCTCAATTACCAATGTCCGACGACGACCGATGATTTCTTGATGGTCCAAGTCCGGCTTCCTTTGCGTCACTCAGTTCCCTACATTGCGATTTACGGCCGCACGATTACGAACTTGTGATTAATTCTCAGGGCGCCCTAGGAAGGCTCTACATTCGATATTTTTTGCGAGCGCTAGGGTGAGAGGGTCTGAATCCTTCAACTGCGGCCATGAGTATTTACCATAAGGTACGTTCTGGTTGACGCAAAATCATCTCAACGTACTGTCAGCGCAACGGTTTTAGCGAGGACAGCATGTCAATTATTCCCATCGAAAAGCAATTTCTGACGATAAATCCGATCGAGCAAATCGAATACAAACTAGCGCAGCGCGAGGCCGTATCGGGTGACGAGTTGCTTGATGCGATCAAGCAGTCAGAAGGCCACACATTGGCCCCTCGGCTCCGTGATGTCGTTCGCAAGTTTTTGGTTTCCGCGGTGAAGCGGCGGGGCCGGCCGATCAATAGTAAGGGCGGGGAAGATTTCGCGCTGGAAGAGGTAAATGCTTGGTACCCCGCCCTTCTCCGAAAACATGAAGAAGAAGCTGAACAGAGGCGGCTTTTAGCAGCGGCAGCGGGCGACATCCTCGCCAGCGCAGAACGGACGCCTAGCGAGTTGGCCTACACCGATATCCTTAACCTTAGGCGCATGAAGCACGTCTTCCCGAACCTCGATTGGCAGACTTTGCGCAACAAGCATTCCGCTTGGAAGAACGGTCATTTCCATCCTGTTGAAGACGACACCGATTCCGAAGATTTCGATGCCGAAATTGAGCGACAGTTTCCCACGCCGCCAGAATAATTATTATTCCGCTGATTTTAAAAGACTGCCTTTGAGCGAGCGACGGCGCTTTCTAGGGCTCCACAACCAAACCTTTTTGGAGCCCACATGAACTTTGAGAACAGGCCAACCCACTCCTTGCGACCCTATCCCGGCAATGCCCGTACGCACTCGCCTAAGCAGATCAAGCAGATCGCACGCAGCATCGAGCGGTTCGGCTTCAACAATCCCGTTTTGGTCGATGATGATGACCGGATCATCGCCGGACATGGGCGCGTTGAGGCGGCAAAGCTCTTGAATATGAAGACGGTGCCTACCGTTCGGTTGTCACATCTGAGTGAGTCCGAGAAGAAGGCCTATATCCTTGCGGACAACCGCCTCGCGGAGAAGGCAGGCTGGGATAACGAGGTTCTCGCAATCGAGCTGCAGGGCCTTGTTGATCTGGGCTTCGATGTGCTCTTGACGGGTTTTGAGCCCGCCGAGGTTGACATCATTTTCGAGGGTATCGGGGACGAAAGCGAGCAGCCGGAAAACCAGGTGCCAGAGGAGGCAAGCGGCCCTCCGGTCAGCCGTTTGGGCGATGTCTGGATGCTCGGAAAGCACATCCTGGTCTGCGGTGATTCCACGGATGTTGCGACTTACAAGCTGCTGATGGACGACGACAAGGCCGAATTCATTTTTACTGACCCGCCCTATAACGTAAAGATCGACGGCCACGTGTCCGGATTAGGCCGTGTTAAGCATCGCGAGTTCGCCATGGCCTCTGGCGAAATGAGCGAAGGCGAGTTTACGGCCTTCCTTTCCAGTGTGTACGCCCAGCTCTGCCGGTATTCGACCGATGGTTCGATCCACCAGATCTGTATGGATTGGCGCCACATGCGAGAAATGTTGGCCGCGGGAGATGCCAATTACTCCGAGCTCAAGAATGTATGCATTTGGAACAAGACCAACGCCGGAATGGGAACCTTCTATCGCTCAAAGCACGAGATGGTTTTCGTTTGGAAGAATGGCTCTGCTCCGCACCTCAACACTTTCGAACTCGGCCAGTATGGCCGGCACCGCACGAACGTCTGGGACTATGACGGTGTAAATACGATGCGGGCCGGACGCCTGGACGAACTTGCGATGCATCCGACGGTGAAGCCTGTCGCGATGGTTGCAGATGCTATCAAGGATTGCTCCAAGCGAGGCAGTTTGGTTCTCGATCCCTTTTGCGGCAGTGGGACAATCCTGATCGCCGCGGAAAAGACCGGCCGACGCGCGAGGGCAATCGAGCTTGACCCAAAGTACGTCGATGTCGCGATTAGGCGCTGGGAGCAGTATACGGGCAAGACCGCGCGGCTAGCGCCTATGGGTGAGACTTTTGACGAGCTGGCTGAGGTTCGACTTGGAAACGTTGCTGCCTGACCTTGTCGTCGCGTCCAGACTGCGCATGCCCTGGAAACCGGCATGCGCAGCTGCGGTCAATGCCAGCGGACCATCATGTGCACCGCCGTTCTCATATTTTATCATGAGAGTTTAAATTATCGATTGCAGCACGCAGCGTTAATATTCCTAAGCTCCACTCAATCAATTCTGGAGCTATCATGATTGACCCAATCGACGACTTCCACCCTGATTCGCCTTTGCGAATGTCCGCTGGACGATACGACAGGCTGCAAGAAGCTGGCATGGCTACCCGTTTCGTCAAGGGCACATCGGGAAATCCTAGCGGACGTCCCAAGAAGCGGATCATTGAGCTGAGCATAAACGAACGGCTGCGAACTTTTCGGTAGTGATCTGCGCGTTCCTAGAAACAAAGGCGCGCGCGGACCTTCCCCGTTCTGTCCAGAATCTCGACCGCATATCGCTCTCATATTATCACCCAAATTTTGCTGAGTGATTTGACGCGGGTGATAATGATATTTGCTAGCTCCAAACCAATTTGGAGAGATCATGACTGACCCACCCCACGATTCTGAATTTGATCCCCCGTTCCAGCCGGAACGCTCCACTGATCAACGGGAGTTCGGTTACGGGAAGCCACCAAAGCATTCTCAATTTCCAAAGGGCAAATCGGGTAACCCAGGTGGCCGGCCAAAAAAGCCGATCGGTATCAGTATAAAAGAGATATTGGATGGCGATCAGCGCGGCAAAAACGGCGAAGTGATTTCTAGGCGCGAGGCTTATGTGATCGCGCTCGTGAACGAGGCGCTGCGAGGTAATCAGAAGGCATTCACGAAGTTCATGAACCTCATGAATCGCTCTGGTCTCATACGACGCGACCAAACGCGGACGCCAAGTGTAATCCACGTGCCGGAAGTCGAAATGACGATGGAAGAATTCAAACGCAATTTCGGTCGTCCAATGGGCGAACCCCGGAAATAGGAGAACAGCATGAAGAAGCCGCAGTCGACATCAACCGCATCCTACGATGTTGGTTATCGCAAACCACCTAAGGCTAACCAATTCCGCAAGGGACGAACAGGCAACCCCCGAGGCAAGAGACGAGACGAGGAAAATCTCGTCTCTGCGTTCAAACGCCATGTCCTGAAGCGCGTAAAGATAAATGACGGCGGCCAGGTTCGTTCGATCACGTTAGCAGAGGCCGTCATTTTGAAGAATTACAGCGCTGCCTTGCAGAAGAATCCCTTCGCGATGGGCAACATCTATCGTCTCGCAGAAGAATGCGGAGAGTTCGTCGATCGTACCGATCCAAAACAGGTAGGAAAGCCGCTTGCGGTGCCAGAGAGGGTTACAATGGAAGAGTTTCTGGCACGGCATGGCCGAAAGCTTGGAGAGTAATTCTATCCAAAAAACTTTTCAACCACTTCACGAATATCCGCGAGCGCTTCGAACCGTCCCCTGGTCAGGACGCGATGGATCGGGCGCTCGTTCTTTTCGCCTTCGCTATTTCCCTTGGAGTGACGGGAAATCCGCAAGCCGAGGTCCGGTAACGCGGTCCCCGCATTGCCACCGAACCAATAAAATCGCTCGATCGCAAGGCTCTCGCGGTCGAATTCGAGCCACAGGATGCACCCGCCGGGCTTGCGCAGCAGTTTAGTACTGACGTCGACCTCGCGGACTTTCGAGCCGCGAAAGCTCGATTTCAGCTGGACATGCCGGATAACACCGTTCGATTCCAGTACCACGTCATACCCGCCACGATCGACCTCGCTTTTCAACACTTCGATATCGCGCGTGGCGTTCCGCCACATGAAGGTAAGCAATTGGCCAAGGAACAGGTGGCCCAGCGCCTGCTCGCGCAGGCTGGAATCAGATGAATGCGCCGAGGCTTCGTTTTTGGCAGGACTTGGCGGGGCAATTTGGGCCGATTGGGACATGGTGGCTTGATCCAATAAGCAGGGTGTCGCCAATGCGCTTCCCTTGGCCGGGAAGTCCAGTTCAAAGGGCGCGACGCCGGCATCATTCCGTAGCGCGGTTAATATTATCCTATTTTGGAATAATCCGATGATGGGATCAGCTTACCCGGCTGATGACATCAGCCACCCGCGGTATCGGCAAATCCATCCATTCGCCCGACCAGGCCGCATTTTGCGAGCTGATGGTTGGGGCGCGGAAGGCCGCCGGGCTGACCCAGCACGCCCTCGCCCGTCGCCTGAAGAAGCCGCAGTCCTTTGTCGCCAAATATGAAGGAGGCGAGCGCCGGGTCGACGTCGTGGAATTCATCACGATCGCCCGCGCCCTTGGCGCGGACCCGCTCAAGTTGATGACGACCCTTTTGAGCGGTGGAAAGGGCAAATCCCCACGCGCCAAGCCCGACGTCAAGCGGGACACCTGACGACAATTGAGATACCCGAGCGAATTGTCCAACGATCTCCATGAACGCCGGCGAGTTTGAGCCGACGAAACAACCGGACCTCCATGGCCTCTAGCTCCAGCATCGCCAAGAAAGCTCGCTCCAAGGCCGAGGCGGATTTTGCCACTTGGCTGATGATGGCAAAACTCGGCAGTTTCGATGACCTACCGTTAAACGCACAGAGCTTTCTGACTAACTATAGAGCCCGGCTCGAAATGATGAACGAAGCCGAATCCACGGTGCTGGCCGTTCGCGAGGTATACGGCGCTTATTACACCGAGATGGGAGGCTTGGGCATAGCGCCGGAACCGCAAGCTCGCAAACCAACGACAGAGCGCAAAGTCGTGCGGATCCAGAGGCCGCCTAAAACTCTGTCCACTCCATCGGCCGCGCGCAGCTCGAGCGGGCGAATGATCCAAAAATCCCTCGTGGCGCTGCTGATTTTCGCGAGCATGGTGGCTCTGATTGTCACATATAGATTTATGACGCAGTAACCCATAAACGCCAGCGGATTGTGGGCCTTTGAGGCGCATTTTTTTGCGGCGACGCCGCGCCCTTTTGCCGCTTGTGGGGTCCCCGATCACAAGATGCTCGGCAGGCGGCGAACAACGCCATAAGAGTGCTCAGGATCTGCTCGACTTCCCATGCGTGCGGAGCGTGTGTGGTGACCTTAACGGGAGGCCATGATGGACCGTGCAACGATCGAACCAGCAATCAGGATCGTGCTGACTGAGATTCATTCCAATCTGAACGAAGCAGCGCGGATCGCAAAAGCCGCCGAGGCCTGCGCGCTGGCGGGAAGTATCACTGAGGCCGTAACCGTTTCAATGGATATCGAACAGCTGATTTACGAGGCCGGTCGTCTGCAGGACGCCGCGTCGCTGCTGAACCGCCTGTCTCGCGAATAGCGCCCTGTTTTCGCTCTCCTCTCGCCCCGCCCTCCTTTTGGCGGGGTCGTGGCAGTGGCAGCACATGATGCTGTCGTTGATCCCCAGGGAGAGTCAGATGGCCACCAGCAGATCGAAATCAAAATCCGCAAAGACTGCACGCAAATCGTCGCGCAAGGTAAAACGCCCCGTCAAGAGCAGCGCCCCGGCTCGACCGAAAGCCACCGCGGCAACTAATACCGCCGCTTCAAAAGCGGCGGCCTCGTTGAAATTACCCGCGTCTTCGTCATCCAAAAAGTCGACGGTGCTGAAGATGCTGCACGAGCCCAAGGGAACCACGATCGCCGCGATCATGAAGGCGACCGACTGGCAGCAACATTCCGTCCGCGGCTTCTTCGCGGGCGTGGTCAAGAAGAAGCTAAACCTTAATCTCGTCTCCGAGATGGTGGACAGTCGACGCATGTATCGGATCGCCAAATCTGGCACGGCGCGATGACCGTCATGCAACAGACAGCGCCCGCTCAGCCCACCGATCCAGCCGTCGACGACGAATTGGATCGGTTGGCGGTGATACCGATCGTCCAGTTACGCGTCAGATACCGGGAGGTGTTTCGGACTGATCCGCCGAAAGCTTTCGGCCCCGACTTGCTGCGACGGAGCATCGCGCATCGAATTCAGGAGAAGGCCTACGGCGGCCTCTCCCGTCCTGCGCAGCGCTTGCTCAATCAGCTGATGAAGGCCTTTGTCGCAAAGCCAGACGGCAAGATAGTGTTGCCGCGCCGGATCAAGCCTGGCTCAGTCCTTGTCCGAGAATGGAAAGGCAAGAGCCACCGCGTCGTGGTGTTGGCTGACGGGTTCACCTATGACGGGAAGAGCTTCGCCAAACTCTCCGAAATAGCAGGATTGATCACCGGCACCCGCTGGAACGGGCCGCGGTTTTTTGGCC
>JAOAPQ010000150.1 GCA_025462965.1 Bryobacterales bacterium | reverse complement strand
GCCGGTGGCTAGTTGCAGATCGCGCACAAGCAAGCTCGGGAATTTTCTCGTGTCATGCCCGGTATTCCTACGTATGAAGAAGCGCCTAATACGTACTAAGTTAGTTCTTTGGCTTCCGATTACCGCGCTCGGCATCGCGCTGGTAACGCTAGCGCAACAAACCGCGACCGAAGCGCCGGCCTCTTTCGCTACTCCGACTCTCGCGTCAAGTCCTGGAACGCAAAGCGTTAGCAATGGGCTGACGGAACCGAATGGCGACACATTTGCCACTGATCAGGCGGTGTTCGAGACCGTCCACGACCCGAGCACCGGGCTTGGTCCTTTATTCAATGCGACCTCCTGCGTTGCTTGTCACCAAAATCCGGTCAGCGGCGGAGCGAGTCAGATCACCGAGATCCGTGTGGGGCATCGCGACGACAACGGAAACTTCGTGAATCCAACTGTGACCATCAATCACGGCCAGAACACGTCCGGAGGACGATCGCTGATCAACGACCGCGCTATCTGCGCGGAGGCCGAAGAGCATGTGCCGGAATCGGAAAACATCCGAACGCTACGCGCCGTGCTCAACACCTTGGGCGATGGATTCGTCGAGGCGATCGACGACAATACCCTGATCGCGATCGCGCAGAACCAGCCCGCGCAGAGCGGCGGCTTTATCCAAGGGGAGGTAATCCAGGTCCCTATTCTGGAAGCGCCGGGCCAGACTCGCGTGGGCCGGTTCGGCTGGAAAAATCAACACGGCAGTTTATTGTCCTTCATCGCCGATGCGTATCTGAATGAGATGGGTGTTACGAGCCGCCTGAAACCTGTGGATTCGACCACCGTTTGCAAATCGACACAAGACCCGGAGGACCACCCGGACAGTATCGGTATGGCCGATATCGATCACTTTGCCCAGTTCATCCGAGGCACACAGGCGCCGCCGCGCGATGCCGCGATTGCCGCGAACCCCAATGCGCAGGCGGGCCAAAAGCTGTTCGAATCGATCGGTTGCAACGTCTGCCACGTCGAATCGATCACCACCGCGCCCGAAGGCGCGCCCATCGACGGCGGCATGTTTACGGTGCCTCAGGCGCTGGCGAACAAGGTGATTCATCCTTTCGGCGATTTTCTGCTGCACGATATCGGAACGGGAGACGGAATCGTGCAGGCGGGACCTCAGGACACGGCGGAGAAGATGCGGACCGTGCCGTTGTGGGGCTTGCGCACCAAATCGCGATTTATGCACGATCTGGCATCGCTGACGCTTGAAGATGCCGTCGCGCGGCACAAGGGCGAGGCTCGAAAGGTGACGCATCAGTTCAACGCGTTAACGTCGACCGAGCGGCAGCAGTTGATAACGTTCCTGAAGTCGCTCTGACCGTGAGTTCAAGAACATCTTACGGATGTGAGTCGTCGGCGAAGACTTGCCTCGTCGCCTGTGAGTTTACCTACTGCTTCTTACGCAACCGCGGGAATTATTTGCAGCCTCGCACGGTCTACTATGACGGCGCGCCGCAATAGAGCGCGCGGACGAATCGAAATATCTGGTTGTTATGAAATCAAAAGAAGGAGCATAGTTCATGAAGAAAGAAGACACTTCCTCGTTACCGGCATTCGACGATGTTCAAACGAACTGGCAACGCGTTGTCCAAAGACGCTCGTTCCTACAGGGTATAGGCGTCGCGGGCGCGGCAGGGTTACCGGCCGGTAGATTGTTAGCCCAGGAGAATAAGGGGCTTTCCCAGAGCGATGCAGCATTGCTGCGGTTTGCCGCGGCGATTGAATTTATCGAAGCTGATCTATGGCAGCAATACAACGAGCTCGGTGGGCAGGTCGACCACAATGACAAGCCGAATCCCGGAAACCCTGCTTACGTCGCTGCGCTCCAAAAACTCGATGGAGACATGCCGCAGTACATCTCCGACAACACCGATGACGAGATCAGCCATCGGGACTTCCTCAACGCCTATCTGACGTCAAAAGGAGCGCAACCAATCGACTTCAGGCAATTTGAAACCCTTCGGCCGACGAGCGCGACCGGGGCTCTCGCCAACGGACGGCTGACCAACTTGCAAACGCTCACCGTGGACACCAGCTGGTATTTCCGCTACCGCAGCAGAAAAAATCCTGACTTGGGCGCGAAGTTTCCGCAGCTTCTCAACATCGTCAAACAGCCCGCTATTCCCTTACATGACAATAACGCGCAATCCACCATCCAGGCGATTGCCAACATTGCCGCCATTCATTTCGCCTTCATCGAACAGGGCGGATCGAGCCTCTATCCGATCCTGGCCCTCAAAGCCACCGATTTGGAAGTCCTGCGAATCCTGTTGAGCATCGGCGGAGTGGAGATCGATCACTTTTCACTCTGGCACGACAAGATGGGCAACGCAGTCACGCAGCCGGTCGCCCCGTTTTCCGACCCTGTCACCGGACTTACTTTCCCCGATTTCAATAACCCGGCGAACCAGCACAACGCACAGCTCTCCGCGGACGATCAGAAGGCCGGTGGCCAGTTGTTTCAGACGAATCTGATCCAGCCTGAGCCGTGTGAGTTCCTGAGCCCAAGTCTTCCTGATTGCTCGATTATCCGGCCGACCTTGTCGCCTAACGGAGGTCCAACGGCCACCGTCCAGGCATTTATTGCGGACCGCCTTTTCTTTGGACAAAACCCGCAGTTCCTGGAACAACTTATGGATTTGGCGTCCGCAGCCGAGGCGGCGCGCCGCGAAGGCGACGTTTAGAGTAAGAGACGCGTAGAAGAAGAATTGTTGCGTCAGTAAGACGCGCGCGGCTTGGGGGAGTGGGCGGCGGCGCTTGAGCGTTGCCGCTTCCGCTTTATGCCAGCACTCCCGGCAAAACGCCGGTGCTGTCGGCGAAACGCTCTACTGGTGCGCCAAAAGCATTCAGCATCGTCATCCACAAGTTAGCCGCCGGAGTATCTTCCGGAAAGACGAGGTTTTGCCCTGTCGCGATCCGGCCGCCCGCCTTACCCGCCAGCACAATGGGGAGCTTATGCGGATTGTGCTTATTGCCGTCACTTAGCGCCGACGCGAATAAAATCATTGAATTATCGAGCACGCTGCCCTCACCTTCCTTCGCTTGTTGCAGCTTGCGAAGCAGATACGCATACTGCGCGACATACCACTTGTTAATCAATTGATACTGGCGCAACTTCTCCGCGTCATTCGAGTGGTGCGACATATCGTGATGCGATCCGGTAACGCCTTCCAGCCATCGAAAGTTCACGTTGCTGACGGCATTTCCGAACATGAACGTGCACACCCTTGTACTGTCGCTCTGGAATGCCAGCGCTACCATGTCCAGCATGAGCTTTACGTGTTCCGCATAGTCCTTTGGATTCTCCGCTGGCGAAGCCACCGAATTCAGTGGGACCCTGGGTTTCCAGGCGCCCCGCGCGCCGGTGCTCGCCCGCTCCGTTCGCTCTTCCAGAGATCGCAGGATCGACATGTACTCGTCGATCCGCCGGCGGTCCGCATTCCCGAGTTTATTGCGAAGCTCGTTGGCCTGCCCCACTACGCGGTCAAGCAACAGCGCATCTTCTTTGCCTGAATTGCCGTGTGGTCCCGAGGCGCGGAAGAGGCGCTCGTAAACGGATCGCGGGTTGATCTCGCGCGCCAGCGGCGTCGTCGGGCTGCTCCAGGCAATGTGGCAGCCATAGACGCGCGTATAACCCACCGCCAGATCCACCCCCGTTGCTTCCGGCGAGATGCCCAGTTCCAGTGAAGGAAGCGGTGTCTTGCCCGCAATCCGCTGCGCCGCCACCTGATCCATGGAAATACCGTTGGCGTTTAAATCCTCGCCGAGCGTCTTGCTGATACGAGTGGAGGTCAGAATCGCGGCTTCTTTTACGTAGTGGCCGTCTCCGTCCTTAGACGCCTCATTCCAAAGGTTCTGCAGCACCAGCACTGAATCTTTGAATTCGCTCAGCGGCTCCAGTGTTGGCGAAAGCTTGAAGTCTTGTCCAATGCCCTCGGGAGCCCAGGCATTCACGTTCACACCGTTCGGCATGTAGAGCACCGCCATGCGAATCGGCTGCTTTGGCGCCGCGGATGCCCCTGGAGCCATCGCCTCCAGCCAAGGCAGCGCCAGAGTCACCCCGGCGCCTCGAAGCACCGTTCTCCGGGATAGGGAAAGTCCGCCGTTCATCATTCGCTTCATTGGTTGCTCCTACTCTTGTTCGGCGCCGGGTTAGCCTGGCTTACAGGTTTGCTCGAAGGTGCAGCCGCCCTCCCCGCTTGATACCGGAAGGGCCGGCTCATCACAATCACCTCAATCAGGGACTGAGATTTATAGTTCTTGGCGGCCAGATCGCTCACGATTTCATCCACCGTGCAGGAATCCTGCCGGGTCAGCCCGCGCCCCAACGCGTACCCCAGCAAACGGTTCGTCAGGTTTCTGACAAACAGATCCCTCTTCTGCATCAGAACAGCGCGCAACTGGTCGGGCCCCGCGAACTTCGCTCCATCGGGCAATTCGCCCGTGTTGTCGATCGGCTTGCCTGCTTCTTCCGTACGCCACTGGCCCAGGGCATCATAGTTCTCGAGCGCAAAACCCAGCGGATCTATCCGGCTGTGGCACCCGCCGCACACCGGGTCCGCCCGATGCTGCGCCAAGCGCTCACGTATCGTTTGAGCCTGGCCGTTTCCATGTGCGTCCAAGGAGGGAACATTGGGCGGCGGCGGCAGCGGCGGAGTCCCAAGAATCGAATCGAGCACCCACTTCCCGCGCAAAACCGGACTGGTCCGGTAAGGATAGGACGATACCGCCAGAACCGCCGACATCCCTAAGAGTCCGCCGCGATGGCTCCCGGGCGGCAGTTCCACCCGATGCGGCTGCTCCTGATTCTCCTTACGCAGCGTAATATCCAGCTTGTAAAGAGCTGCCAGTTTCTTCGTTGTAATCGTCCAGTTCGAATCCAGCAGATCCAGAATCGATTCGTTGTTCGAAAGCAAAGCGTGGAAGAACACGGCCGGCTGAAAACCGATATCCGCTCGCAGCTCGACATCGCTGGCATAGTTCGGGAACAGCTTCGCATCGGGCACAAATTCATGACCCAACTCACGTATTCCCAGCCACTGGCTCACAAAGCTGTTGATGAAGCCCATCGATTTCGGGCTGCGCAGCATTCGTCCCACTTCTTCTTTCAAAATCGCAGGATCGTGCAGCTTGCCCATGGCGGCCAGGTCGAACATCATTTCGTCCGGCATGCTGCCCCACAGGAAATAGGACAGCCTTGACGCCAGCGCGTAATCATCCACCAGCCGTTCTTCGGGACCGGGATT
>JAOAPQ010000047.1 GCA_025462965.1 Bryobacterales bacterium | reverse complement strand
CTGGAGTTTCTACATTTTTCCTCTTGAATGTTTCAGGTTTTTGTGATTTCATCTGTGTAGGTGAAATTGAAAGAGGCGGTCAGCCTTCGGGATAAGCTGGCCCGGTCCATTGATTCGCCGGCGGAGATTTTGCGCGGGTCTTTGCTGCATCGCACAATCCGGCATAAGAAGGGTTGCCAGACCTGTGCCCGCGGCGGGGGGCATCCGGCGTGGGTTCTTTCCATTAATTACGCAGGGGGCCGCAACAAGCAGATCAGCATTCGACCGGAGGAGAAGGAGCAGGTGGAGCGTTGGCTGGCCAACTACCACGAGTTAAGGGAGACGCTGGAAAGTATTTGCGAACTGAATCATGTCGTGTTGCGGCCCGGGGACTGACCTCGGGCTTTTTTTGGGGTTAGTTGTTTTCATCCATATAGAGGGATTACGCAATGCCACAGGAACCCCCGCAACCAGCAACGCTGCTTCGCTGCTGGTTGGAGATCGTCCAGCCCTGGAGAGTGGTTTTCTCCCAACAACGCACACTGCTGCGCGCCCAACGCCAAGCCCTCGGTGCTCTGCTCTGTCTCGGACGCTCGACGCTGTCGCGCATTATCTGGACCACCGGACGCGAGCAGAAGAGCTGGTCCGGCGAATACTTTCTTCACTCGCGCGCGCAATGGAACCCCCATGCTTTGTTTGAGCCGATTCTTCGCCAAGCTCTGCCCTACTGTCCCGGACGCCTGGTGGGTGTCGCTGTCGACGATACTCGTCTGAAGAAGACCGGCCGCTCGATTCCGCAGGCGCAATATCACCGCGATCCACTCTCCCCTCCCTTTCACGTAAATCTCATCTGGGCGCTGCGCTTTCTGCAAGCCTCCTTGCTGTTGCCTCTGCACCGCTCCGGTCCGTTCTCCGCGCGCGGCATCCCGATCCGCTTTGAGGAGGTTTCTTCAGTGAAAAAACCGAGCCGCCGGGCTGGCGAAGATGTCTGGAAGATCTACAAACAAAAGGTGAAGGAGTGCAATCTTTCGCGCCTCTTCGTTCAATCCATGGCCGCGATGCGCCAAGCCTTTGACCGTGCCGGTGCGCAGAAGAAAGTGCTCGTCATTGTGGGCGATGGCAGTTTTTGCAACCGGACCGTCCTCTCCGCCATTCCGGATCGCGTCGTGCTCATCGCACGGGCGCGCAAAGACGCCAGCCTTTGCTTCCGTGCGCCCGAGGGCGGACGCTGCTTCTATTCCAAAGAAAAGTTCACTCCCGATCAGGTCCGCCAGGATGAGAAGATTCCCTGGCAAGCCACCAAGATCTTCTATGGCGGCAAACGCCGCAAGATTCGTTATAAAGAGGTCTCAGGCGTGCTATGGCAGGGCGGCGCACGGAGACGCCCGTTACGTCTGTTTGTCCTTGCCGCTACACCTTACAAGAAACGCAAAAGCGGCAAACTCTACTATCACCATCCTGCTTTCCTGCTGACCACCATGCTTGCCGATTCCACGCGGCAACTCCTGCAAATGTACTTCGACCGGTGGCAGATCGAAGTGAACCACCGCGACGAGAAAGACACACTCGGAGTGGGACAGGCGCAGATGTGGAACCCTGTATCGGTCCCGAAACAACCCGCTCTCGTTGTAGCCTCTTACTCGGCGATGTTGCTGGCCGCATTGAAAGCCTTCGGACCAGCCAGAGGCGACGCTTATGCCAAACTCCCCAAGTGGCGCACCAACGCCAAGCGCCCTTCCTGCCTCGACATGTGCACCATGATTCGCAAAGAGGCCGAACAGAACCCCGCGTTAGTCGAAACACTCGGCTTTCAGATCTCTTCCTCACATATGGTTGCCGCTGCTGCTGCCTGAAAATGTAGAAACTCCAGACGCGGATGACCATCCGCGCGCTGTCGATATCGGGAACGGTGAGATGAACCGCTTCGGAGATACGCAGGCCGGCGGCATAGCAGGTCGTCAGAATGGCGTGATGCTTTCTGTCACGAACGCAGCCGAGAAACTGGAGAACCTCCTCCGGGCTCAAAACGACGGGCAGTGTCTGTGGTTTTTTCGGCGCTGGGATGACATCCCCGAAGATCCAGTTTCTGCGCAGAGAAACTTTATAGAGGAAACGCAGTGCCGCAACCGCGATTAGGACCGAACCGGGCGCCAGTTTCTTCTCGTTGGTCAGGTAAACCTGGTAGTCGCGGATATGTTCGGGACCCAGCTGTTCCGGGGATTTTTCGAAATGGCGTGCGAACAGGGAGACCTGTTGCAGATAAGAGGTTTGCGTGTTCAGGGCGAGATTCCGCACCTGCATGTCTTCCGTCATGCGCTGTCGAAGGGAAGTCATGGAGAACTCCTTTGCGAAGTGGGATTTGCTGCTGCACAGCAGCCCCTCCATGCTTCCGCAAAGAAGACCTCACAGAAAACCTCACAGACCCCGATCGTGTCACTGGTGACTGGTAATGGTTTGAAAGGTCGGTCTACCGGTTACCGCGTAGCGGTTTAGTCCAATGTCGACTATTCCGGCCCCGGAATAGCATGCACACCTACGCAAGTGAAATGACTCGCTCGGGTATCACCTTGCCCGCGCTCATGAAACTACTCGGCCACAGCGATCCAGGGATGACGATGCGGTACATCGAGGTTGCTTCGAATGACCTACAGCGCGAGTTCCGTTTGGCCCGTTCGCAACCCAGGCATCTGGTCCCACAGCCGAAAGCACCAGTGATTACGTCCCGCGCCGGATTAGATGGCGTTGTTGACTCGTTGCTCTTTGCTCAACACGCAATCGAAATGTTCCGTCGATCCCTGCCGCACGGCCCTTCGAGAAGCTGCCTCGACCGGCTCTCCAATCGGTTGACCAAGATCCTCTCGGCGGCCCGCAAACTCAACCCGCCCGAATAACGGGCAGAGATTGGCCGGATAAGTCGCCATGTCGGACCTTGGCCGGGCTGTAGTCCCCGAACCCGGTTCTGGGCAATAGATCCTGCCTGGTCGCCAGCGTTTACCGAATCGAGCACCATTCACTTTCACCGCAAATGCCCGTTTTGAAAAAATAAATACGCGCTGAACTCTGGGCTCAGTCCAACTTTCCAATCCGGCGATACCGATATTTGACGCATATCGCACCACCCGCCCATCCGTTCCTCCTTCTGCATCCTGGCCTCGCCTGATCGCGCTTTAAAGATGCGTGGCCAGGAAGGGCAGACCACGTTTGCCCCAGAAGCTGTGCGGACCATCGAAGATTTCCTGTTCGACCATCGCAGCAGCCCCGAACACGCCGTAAACTTTCTGTATCCGGGCGAAACTCTCACGGCTGGCGGCGATGGGGAAAATGTCGTCCCGTTCGCCCGATTCGGCGAATAGCGGCCGGGGCGCAATCAGACCGGCCACATCGTACTGCTCGGCCCAGTTCAGGATTCCGGGGCACATAATTGTCGATACAGTGTGAAACGCTCATGATGCTTTCGAGGAAGGTGTTCAGGTATCCGCTCACCATGGCCGCGCGGATGCGCGGCTCCAGCGCGGCGGCGAACAGCGTACAGGTACCACCGCCCGAAATCCCCATGCAGCCGACGCGGCCGGCGTCGAGCTCCTTGCGGGTCTCGATCCAGTCGATGGCACGCATCACGTCGTAGACTCGCCAGCCGATCATCGTTTGGCCGAGCAGCAGCGCCGATCCTGCGGAAGGCTGGCAGGCCGAGGTGCCGAGGCCCTTACTCCTGGTGACCGGGTCGCGGCGACATCCGAACGCTATGGGCTCGATGGCCACTGCCGCCATCCCATGTTCAGCCACCTGAATCGCGAAATCGTGTTGGTAGCCGGCCTTGTCCGTGCGGTCCTGGCCCTCGTCGTCGATCCCCACGATATCGTCGACACCGCGACCGTGGCCTGGCACACAGACCACGGTCGCGTGCGGAGAAGCGCCGGATTTCGGCGTCAGCAAATAGCCCAGAACATAGAATCCTGGCCGGCTCTGAATGACAAACCTCTCGCGGTGGTAGCCCGGATAGTCGCGTACTTCGAGAGTCTGCGCTTCAAGCGGGGAGCGCTTGTCGGGAAAGCCGCCCAGCAACTCCGTGAGCTTGACGCGAAGCCGTTTCTGCCACTGCTCCGTCTGGCGGCGGGTCTTTGCCTGAAAGGTCATGCGCAGCGGCGCGTCATCATACAGCTTCCTGGTGAAGAGCACCGGGTCGAAGCCGGCGGGGTCCAATTTGGTTTCGAAGCCGTCGAGCGCGCCGGTATACTTCGGCGCGGCGGCATGTACCTGCCTGTTGTTTAACAAAGCCGCAGCGCCCTCTACGATTTTTCCCAATTCGCGTCGAGTCATGTCCACGATAATAGTCGATGAACAATAACGAGATGCGGCCGGAATGGCGGGGCGACAGAAATCGCTCTTTCAACCGACGGATTAATCCAAAGCCACTATGACGAGAAGAACTCGTCCGGGTGGGCGTCAATGTACCGTTTCCATCGAGGCAGTAGCAATTGCTCAAAACCTCCGGCACGGTACACGCTGTCCTCCGCAGACCGGATAGCTGTTGCTGACTGGTTCATGCGATTTAATACCTCTTCCCTTTCGGATTGCTCGAGCGAAGGCTCGACTCCGGGAAAGGTGTTCAAAGCTGTCGAGAGTGCGGCGAGCTGCTCTGCGCGAAAGCCGGAATGGAGAGGGCGCAGATCAGACGGACGAGGCGCAGATACTTCATTTTGGATATCCCAGATTATCCCAGGGAAACTGTGAAAGAGTGATGACAGTGAGCAGCGGCGGCTCGGCCGCTACCTCGTCCGTTCGCCCGGATGGTAAGCGCGCTCCAGGTGCTTCCTGATCTCACTCAGGGCAAACCATGCCGGCTTGAATTCCTGCTTCGAGTAGAGCGTTGCCTGGTCGAAGAAATGCGGCGACTTCGGATCCGCGCTCTCACCAAAAACCAGCAGAGATTGCGCCAACGGCTTCTTGCCGAACTCCACGACCGATACGTACGTGTCTCCCACCGTGCCGTACCAGCGCTTCTGACCGGGTGCGGAACGTGCCCCGAACGTCAGAACCGTCCCGGTAAATGTCGGCGCTCCGGCCACCGGCACGCTCGGCTTGTCATCGCTGAAGGCTTCTTCAGTGCCGCTGGTATGAACTCGCTGCAACCGGTTGACTTCGCCCCAGGGAACTCGCCAGCTTCCGTGCACCGCCTCCAGTTCCGACTTCGCCTGCTCCAGCGCCGTAACCAGGAGAAACGGATCGTTCCGATCGCTTCGCCGCAGTTCCACAGCTCGCACTTCCATGCGGACGACAAGCGTAGTGGCCACGGAATCGTGGCGGCCCGTCTGGTCCCACTCCCTCAGGACGCCGACCAGTTCCCTGACTTGACTCGCGCGCGCACCATCCGCTTGTTCCATTTGGCGATAAACAGACAGCAACTCGGGGATGCGGGTTTCCGCCAGCCCGATTTTGGAGTCGAGCCCCAGCCGTGACCACTGGTCGAACGTGAATTTCGTCGCCCGGTTGAGGATGGCGCGCGAGCGTTGAGCCCGCTGCGTGTCCGGTTCAGGCGCCAGGTATGCGGGATACTTCGTCGCTACCGGATTGTCATCGCCTCCGGTCGTCAAAAACGGCGTGGAGTTGCAGTTCTGCAGGTAGCCGCTCTTCGGATTCAGAACCTGCGGCAGATCCGCGAGGCGATGCAGGCCCTGCCATTCCGTCTCCGGATTGCTGCCGTCCACCGGCTTCAGCCAATCGAATTTCGACGAACGCCGCGGAACGCCGTTCCCGTGAAGATAGAAAATGTTCCCTGCGCGATCCGCGTAAATCGTGTTCGATCCGGTGAGTGCCACCTGTGCGAGCGCTGCCTGAAATTCGGCCAGATTGCGCGCCTTTGCCATCGCCCATCGCTCCGCCATGACGCCGCCGCCTGCTGCCACCGCGCGCACTGCGAAACCCTGAGTAACGCCGCCCGCGCCTTGCCTCATGCCCAGCACCGGTCCATGATGCGTTTTGCGGAACCGGAAGGTCCGGATCTCGACACCCTTGTCTGTCTTGACCCGAATCGAGTCGGTCCACTCGACCGCTTTGCGATGCCCCGACCCATAGCGGTAGGACAGAGGGTCATTCGGATCGTCAAACGTCTCCAGATAAACGTCGGCGGTTTGCGCGTAATTATTGGTGTGGCTCCAGCCGAGCCAGGGATTGTGCCCGGAACGAATGTAGGGCGTCCCCAGAATCGCGAAACCCGACACGTCCAAACCCTCACCCGAGTGCAGGTGTGCTTCATAGCGCTGCCCGCCGCCAAAAAAGCCTACATGGGGATTGATCAGGAGCATGGCGTGCCCGGTGTTCGTACGGCCCGGCGAAATAGCCCACATGTTAGAGCCCTCCTCCGTATCCAGTGACGGTGGCAAATCGCCCGGGAAGCGGAGGTCGACTGTTTCCGGCGGATTTGCCATAACCGGGAAAGCCCGCCGTCCGCATCATGGGAAGAAGTCGAAGGATTCACATTGGCCGGTTATAAGCGCCATTTCGGGCAAGTGCCCGAAACCTCTTTCAGCTTGCCAGCCCAGGTAGTGAATTATAAAGGACGTTTGCTTCAATGATCAGGACCGCTTCCTGAGGAGTCAGGACGCCGAGGTCCGGGTCGTGATCCGGGAGTCGTTTGTGCAGAGAAAAACTGTGGGTGCGGCTGAAGGAGTCGCTCTCTATGGTTTCTCAAAAGCATTCTGAATCTGGCGTTCACTCCGAGACGCTGACCATCCCCGAACTGGAACAATCGAAGGCGGCCGTTCTCAATACGCTCGCCTCCATTCACTCTCGTCGCAGCTACGCCTTCGCCATCGACAGTTTCATCACGTGGTATTGCAGCGAACCCAGACAACAGAGCGGTACATCGGAAGCAAACAGAAGTTGCAGGACGCGGTTAACGATCGTTTCGGGATCCCACTTGAAAGCGACACGGCTTAACAGGCAGCAGTCCGTTCGCTTCGCGCGCGAAACGGTTCCAGAGTCATTTGTTTAAACCGTCTCCGTTCAGACGCATTCGATACTTCCCAAAAAGCCCTTTGTAGATGGTGGTCCGAGGTCAATCTCGGCCGCGGGCTATGCAGGCGTAAACATGCGATGCCAACGAGGCTAAAATGAGTGACCAGTGTCCGATCACTCTACTGTATTTGTTTCATCGACCGCCGAAGACCTGATTCCCTACAGGCAGGCAGCGCGGGATGCAGTGCTTGAGGTTGGACTGCGGCCCGAGATGATGGAATACTTCGCAGCAAGCGCCGGCCCGTCGCTCCCCGAATGTCTCGCTCGCGTATCTCCTTGTGACGTGGTCGTAGTGATGCTCGCCAAAAGATATGGGTGGGTGCCGCCGGACCAACCGGGCGGCAGTGCCAAAAGCATCACGTGGCTCGAATGCGAACATGCCGCCAGCCTCGGCCGTGATTTGCTCGTGTTCATACACGACCCGAAAACTTCGTGGTCGATCGAACATACCGAAGCCTTCCGGCTGACTGAGGCCGTCAACCGTGGCGCCTTCCGGCCGGAACTTCCCTCTGAGGTAGCGCGCAATATCGAAAAACTCGCGGAGTTCCAACGGTGGCTCGAAAGCGGCAGAACCCGAGTAACGTTTACGACGCCCGAAGATCTTCGCGCCCGGATTATCTTGTCCTTGTACCGGTGGCTGGACCGGAATCGCGAACGTGTGCCAGCAGCGGTTGAGGAGGGCACTGAACTGCGCAACCTCACGGTGTCAGGCTACAGAATCTTCCAAGGGTTGCCGCTCAACCGATTCTCAAATGGTGTGGATGGGTCAATCCTGATCCTGATCGATGAACGAATCGAAGGCCTTTCCGGGGGAGTGCGGAACGACCCGTACTCAGGTATCGGCACACTACATCTAGAGCTCGATCCCCGGAATTGGTCACTCCGACCAGACGAGATAAAACAGGCCCTGCTCGTGATCGTCGATGAGAAGCTGCGATTTCTTTACTCGGAGCCACTGGGCCGCGAGTCGGCCAGGCTGGATCGAGTCTTTCTTTACAGAGACAGAAGCCACCCCACGTTCGTGGTCACGCGGGACTATTCCATCGAATGGGGATCGTATAACGGACCCATTTCGTATTTTCTCGAGGTCTCGGACGGAGGCATTCGCTACATCCTGCCCCACGGCCTAATGACATCCCTCAAAACCGCATGGGCGATCGACAATAGAGAGAACTCCGCGGCAATCATCTCCAAGAAGTGCCGCCCAAACTTCGACCCAAAGGATGGCCCCTCAATGGATTTCAAGGTCATCTACGAGCGATTTTCCTTTGATGGTGAGGGTTGGAAGGAGAGCGTCAGCGAAGAGGATGGGTTTTGGGAGAATGAAAAACCGCTCGACGAGCAGGAATTCAGAAAGAGATTCCAGAGCGATCCCCGCAACTGCTTTGAACGAGTCTACAGAGCGATGCAGGCTCTTTCCGGTTCTGCCACGATCCGGCATCGCCTCGAACTGGTGAATGAGCTCATCGGACCGCTTCTCATTGACGACTTTCCGGAGCACATGCGGGATTCAGTCACGGCCTTCAGACAGCAGCTCGTCAAAAACAGATCGGATGTCACTTCCGATCAGAAGCGTGAGGAGATGGCCAAGGCATTCCTTTCCATTTATACGAAGGCAGCTCGTCTTGACGGAATACTGCAGCAGATTGTGTGACACGTCTTCTGTATTAGTTTAGACTTGATCTGACAAAGCCATTTAAGAGTCCACAGCCGCGCGCGCATCGCGCGGAGAAAAACCGTCGGGTGAAGTGGCGACTAAGAAGCGGTCGAGTTGCTTCTCATCAGCCAGA
>JAOAPQ010000043.1 GCA_025462965.1 Bryobacterales bacterium | reverse complement strand
CAGTGCTGAGCACGGTGCGGCCGGTAACGGGGACAACGATGGCGCCGG
The DNA here is from genome assembly GCA_025462965.1 of Bryobacterales bacterium. Lineage (GTDB taxonomy): Bacteria > Acidobacteriota > Terriglobia > Bryobacterales > Bryobacteraceae > JALYXI01. Next base: position 2,663 of record JAOAPQ010000043.1, on the reverse strand, counting down.
GGACGTTCATCACCGTGAGCGGATCGGGACTGGCAACGGCGGAAACCGCGAATACGCTGCCCGCACCGACCGTGCTGGGCGGAAGCTGCGTGACATTCAACGATGTTTCGCTGCCGCTGTTGAAGGCAGCCGACGGGCAGATTCAGGCCCAGATTCCCGCGAATGTTCTAACCGGATCGAATGTGGTGGTGGTGCGCTCGCTCGCCACGGGCCAGTACAGCAACTCCGTGGTTGTGAACGTACAGCCGACCGGCACGAATTAGTACACTGGTTCCAGCCCACCTGCCATGCTTCTTCTGACGGGACCTTCCGGTTCCGGTAAATCCGCGTTTGTTCTCGATCAATTTCGGGAAGCCGTTCGCGCCGGGCGCGCGGACATGAGGCTGCTTGTCCCTACGGCGACGCTGGTGGAGCACCTGCGGCATGAGCGCGCTCGCGAGGGGCTGATTTTTCGGCCGGAGCTGATCCAGACATTCTCGAAATTCGCGAGTTCATTGGCGGCGGATGCCCGGTTGGTGTCGCGCCCGCTCTTTTACGTGATTGTCGAGGATGCGTTGCGGAGAGTTGCCCCAGGGGAGTTCGCGCGGGTTTCGGATGCTCCGGGATTTCCGGCTTCGGTGGCGCAGACGATTGAGATGCTGGATGCCGCGGGGTGTGATGCGGCGGCGCTGGCAAAGCTGAGATCGGATGCTCCGCTGGGCCCGGCTTTGGCGTTGATATGGAGAGAGGTGGCTGAGCAGTTGCGGGCGCGCGGCTTGGTGACGCGTGCGGGATTGCTGCGGCGGGCGGCGCTTGGGAATACGTCCGTGCGGGAGATCTGGTTCGATGGGTTTGGGGCGTTTTCGGATCCGGAGTTGGAGTTGGTGGAGGCGCTGGCGAAGACGCGGGATGTGGTGGTGACGCTGCCTTTGGATGGGGCTTCTCGGGCCACGCGGGAGAGATTCGTGCGGATGGGGGCGGACGTTCGGGAGCGACAGGCCACAAAAAACGATGGCCTGTCCTACGGTGTTGTTCGATTTGTGGCGGATTCTGTTGAGCGGGAAGTGGAGGAGATCGCGCGGCGCATCCTGGATAGCGGGCGGGAGTTCCGGGAGATTGGCGTGGCGCTGCGAAATCCAGAGCGCTATGCCGGGTTGATTGAGGGCGTTTTCGAAAGGTTCGGCATTCCCGCGCGATTCTATTTCGGAGGGGACCTGACAAAGAGTCCTGCCGCCGCCTATATGATCGCGACGGTGGACGCGCTGCTTTCAGGATGGGAGCATGAGCAGTCTTTGGTGGCACTGAGGCTCGCGCCGCGCGTGGGCGTCTCTTCCGCAATGGACCGATTGGATTTCGAAGTGCGCAAGCAGTTGCCCGGGCGCGGCATTGCGGCACTCCGGAACCTGGCGAACAAGCAGTCTTTGACGCGTGTACTGGACGAGTGGGAGCGCCTGGATTCATGGCGCAGCCGGAAACTCGCGCCCGCCGCCTGGGCGGATAAATTGAGTTCGCTGCGGGCGTTGTTTACGCCGGGGCAAATCGATGACAAGCAAGCCTGGAGCAGCGTGCTGATGTACCGCAGCCAGACGGCGGCGCTCGACCTGTTTGCGAGCGCTCTCGAAGAAGCATCCGACTGGTGGAATGGCGGCACGGAACCTATCCCGCTCGAAGAATTCTGGCGCGTGGCGAAAGCTATCCTGCGCATCACTTCGCTCCGGGTAGAGGACAATCGGCGCAACGTGGTTCATGTGATGAGTGTTTACGAAGCGCGCCAATGGGACCTGAAACTCTTGTTTCTGTGTGGTCTGGCGGAGAAGGAGTTTCCGAGGCGTCATCCGCAGAACTCGTTTGTGCCGGACGCGGCGATCCGGCGCCTGCAACAGGATGGAATGCGAGTAGCGACATCGGACGATCGCAACGCGGAGGAGGAGCCGTTGTTCCGGGCGGTGGCGGCGCGGGCGCGGGAGCAACTGGTGCTGAGCTACGCACGCGAGGAACAGAATTTGCCTTCCATGTTTTACGCATCGCCAAGCGAGGAAGAGGAAGCCACGCCCGTGCGGCCGCCGGCACAGGCGCAGAAGTACAGGCCGGCGAGCGCGATCGTGAGCGCGGATCTGCTTCCGGTCCTGAAAGAACGGAGCGCGAAGCCGAGCGTGACGGGCCTGGAAGCTTTCCTGCAGTGTCCGTTCAAGTTCTTCGCGGGCCGCATTCTGAAGCTGGATCAGCCGCCCGCGCGTCCAGAGGACCGGCTGGATTTCTTACAGCAGGGCAATATAGTGCATCAGGTGCTTGCCGACTGGTATCGGGAGCGTCCGGACATTGGAGAGGTGTTCGAAGCGCGGTTCCGCGAAAAGTGCGCTGAGCTGCGCGTACCGGCGAGTTACCAGACGGAAGTGCTGCGCGAGCAGATGAGGACCGCTCTCGAGCGGTTCGAACGCAACGAGCTGTGGCCCGCGGGAAACAGCGCCGAAATAGAACACAAGATCGAGATTGAACTAGGTGACGGAGTAACGGTTCGGGCGCGCATCGACAGGCTGGAAACGCTGCCGGATGGAACCGTCGCCATCGTGGATTACAAATACAGCAGCGCTGTGAACACGAAGAAGAAGGTGGAAGACGTAACGCTGCTGCAAGGGCCGCTCTATGTCTCGGGGGCGCGCAAAGACCACGATGTATCCGCAATG
>JAOAPQ010000910.1 GCA_025462965.1 Bryobacterales bacterium | reverse complement strand
CGCCTGCAGGCCATCAAACACTTCCTTGGGAAGGCCGAGCGGATTGGCTGCCGTCTTCACCATGAGCGGCGGCACCGCGCTGATCAGCGCTGCCTTGGTCACGCGGCTTTCGCCATGCCGACCCAAGTAACGCGTCACCTCGCCGCCGCCGGTGGAATGGCCGACATGGATGGCGTTTTTCAGGTCGAGATGCGCCGTGAGAGCCGCGAGGTCGTCGGCGTAATGGTCCATATCGTGCCCCTCGGCGGTCTGGGTGGAGCGACCGTGGCCGCGGCGGTCGTGGGCGATCACGCGATAGCCACGATGCAGGAAGAACAGCATCTGCGTGTCCCAGTCATCGGCCGAGAGCGGCCAGCCATGGCTGAACACGATCGGCTGGCCTGAACCCCAGTCCTTGTAGAAGATCTCTGTGCCGTCTTTGGTGGTGATGGCGGGCATGTGCCGATTAGATCACACACAAGTATGGCCGCCGATCAACGCAGATGAACGCGGATTGGTGAGGTGCATTCTGATACTGAAACGGCCGCGCAGGTATTGATATGGAAGCTTCCTTCCTGTACTGTTGACCCGGACAGGTCGGATTCCCCACATGCTCATTCGACAAAAGTTGATCTTTTCGGTGGCGCTTGTAATATTCGCTGCTGCCGCCAGCGGCAGTCCTTTTGCGTATGTAGTCAACGGTAACCAATTCGGGACCATCGATCTGGTTAGCGGGGCCTTTCTGCAAATCGGTCCAAATACGCCGGAGGGAGAGAGCGGGTTGGCTCCGGGGCCGAATGGATCTCTGCTTACTCTCACCTTCTCCGGCAATCTGGACTCGATCAACCCTATAACCGGAGCAACCGCGCTCATCGGCCCCACAGGCCTGACGGACTGTTCAACGCCAACGTCTCCCTGCGGGCCAACTTCGCCCAACATGCTTGGCGAAATGGGAGGAACGATCTATGCCACCGATTTCGACAACAATCTTTATGAAGTTAACCCATTGACCGGCGCCACGACGCTGATTGGACATACCGGTATTCCGGCTATTTCGTTTATTCCGCTTACTACCAACCCTGATGGATCTTTCAATTTCTACGATGAGAGTCTATTCGGCGCGGGGGTACAACTCTACGCAACTTTCGACACCGGCACGTTTAATCCCGTAACCTCGACGCCAACCGCTATGATCGCTCCCAATCTCTACCGGATCGATCCCTCGACAGGACTTGCGACGCTTATTGGCCCTACCGCGCTAGGTCTTGGGGCGGTCGTTGGGGTGAACGGAACATTTTACGGGTTCGATGACGCGACGGGTCAGGTGGTCACTCTCGACTTGACGAACGGTCACACCAGCTTCGTAAGCAACTTTGACCCGGCTGCCGGGATCATCGATGGAGCGTCGCCGGTTCCTGAGCCGGCTTCGATTGCGCTGGCCGGTATCGGAATCGCTGCGATGATTGTTGCGGGACGGCGAGGACGCCGTGCCCCGCGATTTTGAGATTAAAGCTCCTAATGGAGGCTCTGATAGATGACTTCTCAATTCGATGCAAAAAACGACGCTACCAAGTGCAAACAAACCTCACCAAGTTCTCAATCTTCTTCCACCCGCGGCCCGCAGCCCAGTGTGTCGAACGAAGACGCCTCGCGGCGAAACTTCCTCCAGATGGCGGTGGGAGGCGCGGCCGCCGTATTGGCGACCGCGGCGGGCATGGAGTTTGCAGCCCCGAGTGCAGCTCTGGCACAGTCGCTGCTCACCCCCGAACAGGCGCTGAAGGAATTGCAGGATGGCAATAAGCGTTTCGTGGCTGGAAACTTAACTTCATTTGATCAGGACCTTGCGATTTTGAGGAACCATACCAGTGAAAAGCAGCAACCGTTCGCGGCGGTGTTGGCTTGCTCCGATTCCCGGGTGCCCGTTGAATTAATTTTCGACCAAACGATCGGTCATATCTTTGTTACGCGCGTGGCTGGAAATTTCACCACTTCGGAAATCATCGCCAGCCTTGAATATGGTGCAGCCGTGTTGGGGACTAAAGTAATCCTGGTCATGGGACATGGTTCTTGCGGCGCGGTGGAGGCCACAATTCAGCACAAAGACGTTCCGGGGCAGATCAGCGCTCTTTATCCGCATATCCAGCCTGCCGTTGACAAAGTGGGAACGGACACCGACACAGTCAGCAAGGCAAATGCGCTGATTCAGGCAGCCCTTCTGCGCCAGTCTTCTACCGCTCTTTCCAGTCTGGTGGATACCGGCAAACTGAAGGTTCTCGCCGCGTTTTATAACATCGCTTCCGGGGTCGTATCGCTGCTGGAGTAACCGGGCAAGAGTATGGCCGCCGATCAACGCAGATGAACGCGGATTGAACTGCTATTCTTGGCGTTTGTCTAAGACCTATTTGGTACTTTGTGTGATCGGTTTGGTTGGGTGCAGCACTACCCAGGTCGGTTCGGGGTCGCTTCCCAATCCGCGTCTTACGCCGGGCGAGACGCTGGCTGTCACGGTTCGGGATATTTGCTCGCCTGGATATACGAAGGTTGTGCGGCAGGTTCCCGCGGCGGTGAAACATCAGGCTTATGCGGCTTATGGGCGTCTGCCGCAGAAAGATATCTGCTGCGAGGTGGACCATTTGATTCCGCTTGAACTTGGGGGGTCGAACAGGCTGGGGAATCTGTGGCCTGAGCCTTACGACATAGTTTGGAACGCCAGGGTGAAGGACAGACTGGAAAATCGGATGCATAAGATGGTGTGCGCCGGGGAGCTTGATTTAGTGACAGCGCAGAGGGCGATTGCAGCGGACTGGGTTGCGGCATACAGGCGGTATGAGGGCGGCGAGCCGACCGTTCGGCGGCGCCAGTAGAATGAGCCCATGGTTGCAAATCAAAAGCTTGCGCATGTGATTGCCGGACGAACGGTGGCGAAGGTTCAGCAGTCGGACGCGGTGCTGGTGGTGGAGTTTTCCGATGGGTCCAGTATTCAGATCAGGTTGGAGGCTGCTACTTCGAGCGTGATGGTGCGGGATGCGGGCGGGAAGCTGGAGTATGCGGATTGAGGGGCAGCTATTCAACACGGTTTGGGATTTATTGCGGCTTTGGTTTGTTGAGGATCAGGCGGCGGAAAGCTGGATTGGCTGTCGCGGCGTGTTAGCAAGTAGATGTGAACTTTACCTACGAAGCGGGGGATGAGGAGCTCCGAGTTAATATGCCGGCTTGGGTGGAGCCGGAATTTACATGGGAGCAGTTGGGATTCGAGCCGGATGCGATGCAGCGCGAAGTGCTCGAATCGTCGGCCGGCCGGGGGATTTTGAATTGTACACGGCAGTGGGGGAAATCCACGGTCGCGGCCGCGAAGGCTGTCCATCGCGCGTACACGCGGGCAGGGTGCCTGGTGCTGATGGCGAGTCCGACGGAGCGGCAGAGCGCGGAGTTTTTGCGGAAGGCGTCCGAGATGGCCGCACGGCTGAGAATCACGCCGCGCGGGGATGGGGATAACGAGATTTCCCTGCTGTTTCCGAACGGGAGCCGGATCGTAGGGCTGCCGGGAACCGAGGGAACGGTGCGCGGGTTTTCCGCGGTGTCGCTGCTGCTGATCGATGAGGCGTCGCGCGTGGAAGACCGGATGTACAAGGCGCTGAGGCCGATGCTCGCGGTGGGCGCGGGCGACCTGTGGCTGATGAGCACCCCCTACGGCAAGCGCGGGTTCTTCTACGAGGCTTGGGAGCACGGCGGCGAGCAATGGAAGCGCATCAGCGTTCCGGCGACCGAGTGCCCGCGCATCTCGGCGGAGTTTCTGGAGCAGGAGCGGAGCGAGATGGGGCCGGCGTGGTTCCGGCAGGAGTATCTGTGCGAGTTCGTGGACAACGGCGCGCAACTGTTCGATCGGGGCGTGGTGGAAGGCGCGATCGACTGGGAGCTCGAGCCGCTGGATGTCTGACGGAGCGCCATGTTCTACATCGGGCTGGATCTGGGGCAGAGGCAGGACCATTCGGCGATTGCGGTTGTAGAGCTGTGCGGCGGCGGAATGCTGGGGGTGCGGCGCGTGGAGCGTGTACCGCTGGGTACGACGTATCCGCGGGTGGTGGAACGGGTGCGGACGATTGTGCAGCATCCGTACGTTGCGGGGCAGTGCCGGCTGGCGGTGGACGGGACCGGGTTGGGTGCGCCGGTGGTCGACCTGCTGAGGGCGGCGCGGCTGGGATGCGAAGTGTGCGCGGTGACGATTACGGGCGGGGACCAGGGCCATCAGCGCGGCGCGGGATGGAGTGTGCCGAAGCGCGATCTGCTGGCGGGTTTGCAGGTGCTGCTGGAACGCGGCGAGCTGCGGATCGCGGGCCGGCAGCGGGACACGGGCGCGCTGGTGCGGGAGCTGCTGGACATGCAGGCGGCGGTGAAACCGAACGGTCGGCTGCGCCTGGGCGCGGATGGAGCGGGGCAACACGACGATCTGGCGATTGCGCTGGCGCTGGCGTGCTGGCTGGCGGGCCAGCGCAGGAACGGTTTCGGCAGCGTACGGCTGCCGGGGATTTGAACGGAGGAGGTGAAGCATGAGCCTGATGGGATACTTTGCGGGCGGCGGGCGCGAGGTGCGGATGGGGCGCGGGGCTCGGCTCGGTACGGGCGCGGTGCTGGGAGGTGGGCGGGATGTGCGCGAGGTGATCTGGGAAGATGCGATGCGCGCGGCAGGGTGCGGTGGAGCGGAGCGGTACGGGGATGTGGCGCAATATGACGCGGTGCTGCGGGCGCATTGCGGTGGGGCGGACGGTCCTGAGGCAATGCGGTCGAACAAAGGAACGCGGCTATCGCCGCGTGTCCCGCCAGCTCGAGAGTGACGGTGTAAAGGAGCACTCTACGAGCGGTGTGGATAACCTATTCCTCTCAGAACGGTGCTCCAAGTGCTTCCTTTCGTGCATACCGCCGCCGGTTGACCGGTATCTGGCGGTGACAAATAAAAGGAGACTGTATGTCATTTTTAGCTTGGATCGTTCTCGGACTGCTTGCCGGGTTCATAGGAAGTAAGATCGTGAACAAGCAGGGCGAGGGAGTGTTTCTCGACATCATATTGGGGATCGTCGGAGCCGTTGTGGGTGGATGGGTGTTCAGTCTGCTCGGCGCTTCCGGTGTTACCGGACTGAACTTATACAGCCTGTTCGTCGCGGTGATCGGATCAATCGTATTCCTTCTTGTCTACCACGCTATTTTCCGGCGCACATAGGAGTCGGCAATGGGATTCATGAGCCAGATTGGCGGACTCTTACAGCAGTACAGCGGAGCTTCGGCAGCGTCGCCGCCTGAGAATGTAGAACGGGACTTTCAACAAGTTGCACCGCAAGTTCCCCAAGCCGCACTCTCAGGCGGGTTGAGCGAGGCGTTCCGCTCGAAGGAAACGCCACCCTTCGGGCAAATGGTGTCGCAGCTTTTCGGCCAATCAAATGGTGAGCAGCGGGCGGGGATTTTGAACCGCCTTATGGGAGCGGTAGGGACCGCCGGTTTGTCGGGTTCGGTTTTGGGGGGATTGTCCTCGCTGATGCAAGGCCGCACCCCGATCACTCCGGATCAGGCCCAGCAGGTTTCTCCGGACGCCGTTCAACATCTCGCAGAACACGCCGAGAAGAACGACCCATCCATTATCGACAGGGCCAGCGAGTTTTACGCGCAACATCCCACGCTCGTGCAAGGGCTGGGCGCCGGGGCGCTCGCACTGGTGATGTCACGGATTTCTCAGCATCGTTGAACCGGGGGACGGGCCGCCGATGAACGCCGATGAACGCGGATTCAAGAACCGGTTTATAACGAGGGGATGAAGATTCTTTTCTTCTCCGATATTCACGGGGACCTGAAGGCACTCGACGCACTTATGCGGACCGAGGCCGATCATTACATCTGCGCGGGGGACCTCTCGAACTTCTCGCGCAATCTGGATGGCTGCGGGGAAGTGCTGCAGCAGCGCGCCGGGCGCGTGCATGTGATTCCCGGCAACCACGAAACCGAGGACCAGGTGGTGCGGCTTTGCGAGCGGTTCGGACTCCATCATTTCCACGGACAAGCCTTTCCGATTGCGCAGTATCAGGTGGCAGGGATGGGTTATTCGAGTCCGACGCCCTTCGATACTCCGGGTGAATATTCGGAGGATGAGCTGGCGCGGCGGCTTGCCGTGTTTAACGGAATCAAGCCGATGATCGCTGTTATTCATTGCCCGCCGATGCGCACGGCGCTCGATAAGATGCGCAATTTCCGGCATGGCGGCAGCACGGCCGTGCGTGAATTTCTGGAACGCGAGCAGCCGGAATTTTTCTTCTGCGGACATATTCACGAAGCGGCGGGGACGGCCGAGCGGCTCGGTTCCACGAAGGCCATGAACGTCGGGAAGCAGGGATTTCTGCTCGACTTAAATCCCGATCTGGTGAAGATTCAGTTCCCCGGAGATGCGTCCGGCGGGAACGTGTAGAGTAACAGCATGCGTTTTCGTTGGTCGTTGTTGGTATTTTTCGCTTACAGCGCAGGGGCACAGATTATACCGGGCCAGTATGTCGTCGAGCTCGGGACTGCGCCCATGGGAACGCCGGCGAAGGGCGGGAGCGCAGCGCTGGAAGCGGCCGGGCGGCGCGCCAATATTCACGCGGAGCAGGCACGGGTTCAAACGCTGGTCGAGAGCACGGGCGGGCGGGTGCGCTCGCATCTCGACAATGTGATGACCGCGCTGGTGGTGGATATCGCGGACGAGAACGCGGATGGGTTGAAAGCGATTCCGGGGGTGACGCGCGTGTTTCCGGTCACCATGATGCACATGAACCTGGATCACGCGCTGCCGCTGCACCATGTGCCGCAGGCGTGGGCGATCGCGGGCGGCATGGGCAAAGCGGGTCTGGGGATGAAGATCGCGGTGCTTGATACGGGCATTACGCCGGGACACCCCGCGTTTCAGGATCCCACTCTGAAGCCGCCGGCCGGCTATCCCATCGTCAGCGGGCCGGAAAACAAGGACGTGGTCAATAACAAGATCATCGTGGCGAGAACTTACTCCGCGCTCTACCAATTGAAGACACCCGATTCCGCGGTGGACACGGTGGGACACGGAACGGAGACGGCGGATTGCGCGGCGGGCATGCCCGCGGCCGGGCCGTACGCGACGGTTACCGGTGTGGCGCCGAAGGCTTTTCTCGGGATCTACAAGATCTCCAGCCCGGGGACGGGGAGCGCGAGCAGCGCGGTGATCTCGCAGGCCATCGACGACGCAGTGGGCGACGGCATGGATGTGATCAACCTGAGCTTCGGTTCACCGCTGGAACAGTTCAACTCGCTGCAGGACTATGTCATTCAGCAGACGGCGCGGCTGGGCACGATCGTGGTGACGTCCGCGGGCAACTCGGGACCGGTGCCCAACTCGGTGGGCGACGCGGCCGATGCCGATTCGGCGATCACGGTCGGCGCCAGCCAGAACGACCGTGAACTGGGCGGCGTGGTGACTGCGAGCGGCGTGGCTCCAATTGACGCGAGCCCAGGCGGATACGGAACGCCCAACCCGCCGGTGACGGCGCCGCTGGCCGATATCTCGGCGGTGGATGCGGTGAATCGCGGCTGCAAGCCGCTGCCCGCGGATACACTCACGGGAGCGATCGCGCTGGCGCAGACGGCGGGATGCACCTTCGAAACGGTCCTCAACGAGGCTCAGGCGGCGGGGGCGGTGGCGGTGATCTTCTACCGGGGGACGAGCGGCGCCCCACGGTTGACCGGCTGGACGCCGCTCGGGGCGAAGCTGCCGGGCGTCTTCGTCTCGAACGCCGATGGCGTCGCTTTGAAGAATGCGATCGCGGCGGGCGCAATCACGGCGACGGTGAAGTTCGAAGGCATTCCGATAGCGAACGAGTGGCGCGGCCTGGCATCTTTTTCGAGCCGGGGTCCGACGAATTTTTTCAGCATGAAGCCCGACCTTGCCGCCACAGGAACTTTCGTTTACATGGCGACCCAAACGGCCGATCCGATGGGAGAGCTTTACCGCAGCGACGGTTACATTGAAGAGAACGGCACCAGCTTCTCATCACCGATTGTCGCGGGAGCGGCGGCCGTTTTGAAAGCGGCGCGACCCGGGTTGACGGTGGACCAGTACCGCTCTCTGCTGATCAACGGTTCCACTCCGCAAGGTTTGCCGGACGGCAGCTACCAGAGACTGCAGAGCTCGGGCGCGGGCACTCTGGCGCTCGATCGGGCGATTTTGAGCAGCGTTGCGGTATACCCAACTTCGCTCAGCTTCGGCACGGGAGGTTCGACCGTGGACGGATTCTACCTCTTGAATGTGACGAACGTGGGCAAAGCCGCGGAGACGTTTACGGTGAGCTCCATTCCGTACGACACCACGCCGGCCCCGAGTTTCGCCACGGATGGGAGCAACATTTATGGCGGGGCGCCCGGGAGCGCGTCGCTCACGATTACGCTGGGCCCGGGACAATCGAAGGTGGTGGATGTGAATTGGGTTGCCGACGGGTTGACCACGGGCGAGTACCAGGGTTATGTCACGGTGCGGGGCGGCACGACCGGCTCGACCGCGGTTGTGCCTTACTGGTATGGGGTCCCGGATGGCCGTCCTGCCTATCTGACTTACCTGGGCGCGCCGGCGGAGGCGCCCGCGGGCACTAACGTCCTGCTCTATTTCCAGGTGACGGATTCGGTGGGCGTGGCCGTTCAGGACGCGCGCTCGCTCAACGTCATCTCCTCGGTTGTGAGCGGCGGGGGCAAGATTACGGGACCGATCCGGAGCGTTTCGTTCCCCGGGTACAACTACATGGCCGTGACGTTGGGAGCGACGCCGGGGCCGAATGCATTTCAGCTGAAAATCGGGCCTTTTCCAGCGATTTCGGTCAACATTACGGGCGTGACGCCTACACCACCCGGCGGCACAAGCGATCCGACGACGGTTACTTCGCTGTTCGATATAGGCCCGGCGACCGCGATGCACCTGCGGGCTGCGGTGGAACAGTAGCCCCATTTGTTAAACTTGGATTTTCAGATCCAAATCTAATGACCCTCGAAGAACTCGAACGCGAATACACACCTCTGCGCGACCAGGCACATGCCGTGCGGAGGTATCTTTGACTCGGCCGCTAAACAGTCCGAACTGAACAAGACCGAGAAACTCATCTCCGAACCCGACTTCTGGAACCAGCCGGAAAAGAGCCAGAAGGTGATGCAGGATCGCAAGCGCCTGGAGGAAGCGATCGGGCACGATTCCAGCATTGCGTCGCTCACTTCCGACCTGGATACGCTCTTCGAACTTGCGCATGAAGGCGAGAAGGTGCAGCCGGATATCGAGCGCGCCTTGAAATCGTTCGAGTCAGTGCTCACGGAGCTGGAAGACGCGATGCTGCTTTCGGGCGAGAACGATGCGCGGGACGCGATCGTCACGATTCATCCGGGCGCGGGCGGCACGGAAAGCCAGGACTGGGCGGAGATGCTGCTCCGCATGTACCTGCGGTGGGCGGAGCGCCACGAGATGAAGGTCAACGTCACCGACCGTCTGGAAGGCGAAGGCGCGGGGATCAAATCGGCGACCTTTGAGGTGAATGGCGCGAATGCGTTCGGCCTGCTGCAATCGGAAATCGGCGTGCATCGGCTGGTGCGCATCTCGCCGTTCGATTCGGCGGCGAGGCGCCATACTTCGTTTGCGTCGGTGTTCGTGTATCCGCAGATTGACGATGAGATCAAGATAGACATCAAACTGGACGATCTGCGCATCGATACGTTCCGTTCGGGCGGCGCGGGCGGCCAGCATGTGAACATGACGGATTCGGCGGTGCGCATCACGCACTTCCCTACGGGCATTGTGGTGCAGTGCCAGAACGAGCGCTCGCAGCACAAGAACCGCGATACGGCGATGAAGCAGCTGCGTTCACGGCTCTATGAGTTCGAGCTGGAGAAGAAGCGCGAGGAATCGCGGAAGACGGAGGCTTCGAAGCTGGAGATCAACTTCGGGAGCCAGATCCGGAGCTATGTGCTGGCGCCTTACCGGATGATTAAGGATCACCGGACGAAGCTGGCGATCGGGGATGTGGACCGCGTGTTGGAAGGCGACATCGATCCGATGGTTCACGCGTGGCTGGTGTGGCGGAAGACCGGGAAGACGGTCGGGGACGATAATGGCGATCTGCCGGAGTAGAGGGCGGAGTAGTTATGTTGTCGCGTGCGCTCCCAGGGCGGAGCCGGCGACAATGTCGGATCGGGTGCTGTTGACGATCGCTTTCAGCTCGGCTTGCTCGTCGGCGGGAACGGCGAACTTGTCCAGGGTCTGCTGAAGATCGTCCTGGAAGGCGTCCCACTCGGTGGCGGTGATTTTGAGATTGGCGTGCGAGTCGGCCATTGACCTGCCCGAGTACTTTTGCGGGCCGCCCGAGGCCCAACAGACCATTTCGGTTACCAGGTATTTGAATCCGGCGGGCGGGACGCGATGGTGCGCTTCGTCCACCAGGGGATTTGCATTTAGTCTGGGGTCGGTCATTACGCGGTCAATGAGGTCGTCGACTACGGTGGCGATGCTGTAAACGCCACCGAGTCTTTCATATAAAGAGGGCATTTTGAAACTCCTTGTGGGTTGGTAGTGTATCAGACGGCGGAAAACGCGGCTGTCGCCGCGTGTCCTCTGCTTGCCCCGTGTCCCTGCTACTCGAGTTTGATGGAATCACAACGGCGGACCATGCCTCCCTGCAAGACGGAGGCATAGACGCCAACGTTGGCGTGGTTGTGCCGGGCTGCGGCGCGCAGGATGCCCGTATCCTGCGGGAGGTCGCCCTGAGGAAGCGTGGTCATCACGCAGCGGGGACAGGGACCGGTGATGCTCAGACGAACGGTATCCCCGATCGCGAGGATTCGTCCGATCCAGGCGTTTTCCACGAAACCCTTCTCGTCGTTCG